>CAZQJB010000226.1:0-2521 GCA_964593115.1 uncultured Aquificales bacterium | reverse complement strand
AACCCGAGACCTCAAGGAGGCCGTCCATCACCGTGGGGTTCTCTGGGTGGTCAAGGTCTCCCCAAGGCCTGGTGAGCTGGCAGCCGTAGTAGGGGGCCACCTGGAGCCCCTGGAAGGGATGGGAGACTGCATCCTTAATCTCGTCAATCTCCATATCCCTGGCAAAGACCTCAACCACGTGGCGCACCCTCACCTTGCCGGAGTACCCCTTTCCCTCCTCTTGGAACAGGGAGTTCATCTGCTCGGTGAGGCCCTCCTCTTCTATGGTCTTCTGTGCCTTCCTGAGGGTGGAATAACAGGCGTTGCACGGGGTGACCACCTGCTGGAATCCCTGGGACTCGGCGATGGCCATCACCCTTGCAGCCATGGCCAGGGCCTCCATCTCGTCGATGCTGAAGGCCACGGTGGCCCCGCAACAGTTCCAGTCTGGCAGCTCAATAAACTCTACCCCCAGCCTCTTTGCCACGAACTCGATGGACTCCTTGTAACCGGCGGCAGTCTTCAGGCTGCAACCTGGATAGAACGCGTACCTTCTCTCACTCATGCCGCACCCCCACTGTCCAGGGAGGTCGTCTCGTCTTTCTCGGGGGAGATGTTACGGGCCCTTGCAAGCATGCTCCTGAAACCATCGGGATCTGCAACAGAGTCGCCTTTAAGCTCCATTCTGCCCCGCCTGAGCAGCTTCATGCCAAGAGAGGCCATGCCGGTGTTCTTGAGCAGCTCTTTGGGGCTGCCAAGCAGGTACCGCCTCATCATCTTGGCCTCAGAGAGCCGGCCATCCTCTTTCACCGTCTCGTGGAAGGCGGCGTACATCTTCAGGGTGGACACGCTGGGCCTTATGCCCTGCTCCACCGCCAGACGCTTGAAGGCGTACATCTGCTCGGTGATCAGTATCTCACGGGGACACCTGACCGTGCAGTAGTAGCACGAAGCACAGAACCAGAAGGTGTTGGAGTGCAACGCCTCCTCGATGTCTCCGCCCTTCACCAGGGCGAAAAGCCCCCGGGGCCCGTAATCCATGGCGTTCGCCATGGGGCACGAACCGGTACAGGTGCCACACTGGATGCACCTGAGCAACTGGTCTCCCCCGGGAAGCTCCAACAACCGCTTCAATAGTCCCGCAGCTTCCATGGCTCACTCCTCTATCTGGTGGAACTCGTCCTCCCGGTAGGTGGTGAGGGGGAGGGGTTCCTGAAGGCTGCGACCTGGCAGGTACTCTAACAGCTCCTGCAGGTCGGCGGCCACGGTCTTGAACACCTGGGCAACCGGTATGCCCGTGGGACACGAGTCCTCGCACATGCCGCAACCCACGCACGAGGTGGCCATGTGGGTCATCCGCCCCAGGTGGAACAGCACGGTGTCCATGGGCATCCTGATGGTCCCCTTCTTCTCTATGCGGCGCTCGTAACTAACTGGCTCGTAGTCGAAGGTGGCCGACTCGAAGAAGCAGTCCTTGCAGTAGCAGATGGGGCAGACGTGGCTACAGGCATGGCAGCCTATGCACCTTCCGAAGGTGGCCACCAGGTTCTCTATTCCCGAAACCATGGCCTTTGTCTCGTCAAGCAGCCTCTGCCTGGCAGAGAGGCGCTGCTCCTTCAGCCTATCTATCCAGTCTCGGGGCCCTGGTGAGGATTCTGACACCTCTAACCCCCTAAGCAGCTCCTCCCCTTTCTCAGAGGTGGCCTCTATCCACCCATTTCCAGGGGCGCTCTGGACCCAGCAGAGGTCCACCCCCTGGGGCAGAAAGGACTCGCAGGCAGCGCAAACTGGCCTTACTCCCTGGGGCTGCTCCCCCTTGGAGAGTGCAGACCAATAGGCATCGAGCATCGAGTCCACCCTATCCTCGGCCTGGAAACTGCGGTTGGGGAAGACCCCCCCGCAGGCCACCCCAACAAGAATAAGGTTCTCCAACTGGGCCTGCTCGAGCTTCACGAGCTCCACCAGGGCCCTCATCTCGCAGGGGCGCATCATCACCACAACGGGGCGATCCACCGCGCCCTTCAAGGTGAGGCGCGACACCGCCTTGCCCCCGTTTGCAGGCATGGAGGGAAATAGGGGATCGCACTCCAGGGCCTCCTCTGGCCTGGTGACCAGGGAGTAGGCCACCCTCTGGGAACCAGGAAGCCTTCTCAAGGCCATGACACCTCTCGCCAATCCCTTGGAAAGAAGGGCGGCGAGAAACTCTCCGGCACTACCGGGTAGCTCGCTAACCACAGCCATATCCTTGCCCCCTTTTCGGCATCTCTCGTACCCCCAGTAAACCACAGGGGCCAACGCTCTTCCACCGCCCCTTGGACAAAGACCCTCACCCCCGTCCAAGGGGCCCTCAACCCCCTTCGCTTCCTGACATATTCGGATATTCTAATAAGCATATATCCCTTTGATGGGCTGATTGCAACAACCCACCGGCGAAGAGCATGGGTATTCCCTTACAAAAGACCACGGCCTATGATACCCCTCTACCAACAGGAGGTGCCGAGGATGGAGAGAGAGATACAACAACACCTCTCAGAGGTGTGCA
>CAZQJB010000225.1:0-2521 GCA_964593115.1 uncultured Aquificales bacterium | reverse complement strand
AAGGGCACGGGCAGCAGCCAGGGCATAGGGCCCCCCAGAACCTATGGCTATGATGCCGTCATCTGGCTCTATCACGTCACCTGTGCCAGATATGAGAAAGGAGTGCTTCTTATCCACTGCCACCATAAGGGCCTCGAGCCTGCGCAGCATCTTGTCGGTGCGCCAATCCCTGGCAAGCTCCACTGCGGCCCTGGGCAACACCCCGCCGAACTCCTCCAGTTTACCCTCTAACCTCGCAAGAAGGGTCATGGCATCGGCGGTTGCCCCCGCAAATCCAACCAGTACCCTCTCCTTGAAGACGCGCCTCACCTTTCGGGCCCCCTGTTTGAGCACCGTGTTGCCCATGGTGACCTGGCCGTCCCCCGCCACCACCACCATTCCGTCTTTTCGCACCGACAGAATAGTGGTACCCCTGAAATCAGGTTTATTCATCTCTTCTCCCTCGAAAGATCACCAACCCGTACATCTTCCCCCTTAGTATAGGTGCAAGATACCGATTTGCAACTGCCGCCAAGCATAGAAAGGCCACCTGCTCACCTGCCAACCCCATATCAAAAAATCTGCCAATCTTCTATCCAAGACCTTGCCAATAGCTATGCCTGGTGGTAAGATAGGTTAACTTTGGGGGGTGGTTTCGACCCGTTAACGTGGCCGAGACAACCTGAAAACTTACGAGGAGGGGATGTATGAGAGAGTTCAAGGTGGCAGTATTGGCGGTTTTGTGCGTGGTTCTGGGTATTGGCGTAGCCCTGGCAAACCCAGGAGATGAGAGGTGGGAATACACATCTGCAGGGGGGCTTTTCTCGTCATTTAGACTTAACCAGGTGGTGATAGACACGGATGGAAACAGGATTATGGGCACAACCACGGTTACCACAAGCTCCTCCTCAGCAATTATGAAAAGGGTGCTGGTAGAGGTTGACAGGGATGGAAACTTCAAGTGGGTGCGTTCTAACGGGGGCTCGTCATTCTCATCGGCTCTGTGTTCCCTGGCAGTTGACGGAAAGGGAAACGTGATAGTGGCCGAGATGGTCTGGGTATCATCGTCCTACAACTGGCACCTCGCATCCTACAGCCCCTCTGGGGCACTGAACTGGGAGAAAAATATACCGTCCAGCTCCAGCGCCTTATCCTTCTTCTACTCTTACAATATCAGCCAGTCTCCCCTTCTGGCAATCGACCCTAAAGATAACGTGATATTCGCAGCAACCACCCTTACATCATCTGGGGATGACGTGGGCTACGTATGCAGCATATCACCAGCAGGAACCCTGAACTGGGAAGAGAGCTTCAAGGATTCCACCTCCTCTACTCTCCCCAGTGCAGTTGCCAACGCCGTGGCCATAAACTCGAAAGGCGAGATACTGGTGGCAGGCTACGAGTACCACGGGAGCAATCCCCACGGGGTATTGATCGACTACTCCAGCAACGGCACCATGAAATGGAAGAAGGATATAGGCACATCCATGGCTATTGCCATGAACCTGGTGATAGACTCAAAGGACAACCCGGTGGTGGTTGGCCTGGTGTCCAACCCAACCGTTTCCAAGGGCGTTCTGGCCTCGTACTCGCCATCGGGAAGCCAAAACTGGGAGGTGACATTAGGAAATCTGGCATCCCATTCCCCTTTGAGCCTCGCCGTGGACTCAAAGAACAACGTAACCGTGGCAGAGCTCGATGCAGCAGGCTCCTCCTATTCTTGGAGAACTTCATCCTACACTCCCTCGGGGGGAATGCGATGGGAGCACTCCATCTCCAACGGGGCACCTGCAGACATTGAGGTTGACTCACGCGACAACCCGGTGGTGGTTGGCGGAATCTCTTCAAGTACGAGCGCGGTATCAAAGGTGATATCATTCTCTTCCTCAGGCGGGGTTAACTGGGAAGCCTCACCGGGACCAAGCACACATAAAAATATCTCTTCCAGCGTGGCCATAGACGAGAAGCTGGGAGACGTGGTCGTATGCAATTGTGAAATAGGTTCCTCTGCTTACGACTTAAACGCTCTAATGGTGGACTACGAGGGCTACCCTCCCCCAATAACCGGCCATGTACTGGTTCCACAAGAGGTTCGCACCATCAATCCCGCATCGGCAGACCCCGATCCAGATGCGGGAATCTACCTGGGATTCGGCGACGTGGTATCAGGCGGCACACACTTCAAGATAGAGGCCCAGTTCCCACAGTACCTGAAAGAGAGCGACCACTCTAAGCTACCGGTCAAGGTATTCGTAGCTGCACAGATGTCCGACGACTACTCAAGACTCGCCTATTTCGACTCGTCAAACACCCTGCTATTCCAGCCACCAGACCAGCTATCCTCCTGGCTGCCCAGCACCAACGATCCAGTTGCAAACACCCTCATCTTACCAGAGATAGACCTATCTGCCACCCACGACATACCCTCGGGGGTGCACTACTGGTACACCCTGGTGGTTCCAGACACCGTCCCCGACAACTTCTCGGGAGTGGACTGGAGCACCACACCCTGGGAGATCACCGTGAACGTTTTCGAGGTGCC
>CAZQJB010000224.1:0-2529 GCA_964593115.1 uncultured Aquificales bacterium | reverse complement strand
GAGACAATAGTGGCGGTGGGAGAGAGGGCGGCCATGCCACACGCCTGTCCTTCTGAGAGGAGTTGGAATGGTGATGAGCCCCTCATGGTTGACATGGGGGCCCTGCTTAACGGCTACCACTCTGACTTCACAAGGGTCTTGATGCCACAAGGGGTGAACGAAGAGGCTAAAAGGGTGTTCAACGCCGTGCACCAGGCCCTGGAAGCAGCCATAGGGGCAGCAAGACCGGGGATGGTGGCGTGCGAGCTGGACAAGGTGGCAAGGTCTTTACTCGAAGACCACGGACTGGGAAACTTCTTCACACACAGCCTCGGGCACGGGGTGGGACTGGAGATACACGAGGGGCCCACCCTATCTCCTGATTCCCAGGTTGAGCTGAAAGAGGGAATGGTCTTCACCATAGAGCCCGGGGTTTACATACCCGGCAAGCTGGGGGTGAGGCTTGAAGAGATGGTCTTGCTCACCCATGAAGGGGCCCAGGTGCTCACCTCTACACCTATTCAGGGGAGGACATGATGATTTCAACATCTCAAATAAGGGTGAGATACGCCGAGACGGACCAGATGGGATACTCTTACTACGCCAACTACTTTACCTGGTTCGAGGTTGGCAGGTCTGAGCTTATGCGTGAGGCGGGCAAGTCTTACCGGGACGTGGAGATGGAGGGTTTCATCCTCCCAGTAATCGAGGCCCATTGCAACTACAAAAGGCCCGCCCTGTTCGACGACCTTCTGATGGTTCATACCTGGATAAGCTACCTGAAGAGCAGAAAGGTGACCTTTGAGTACAGGATAACCAGGAACGATGAGCTTTTGGTTGAGGGGTACACCGTGCACATGCCGGTCAGCCCAAAGGGCAGGCCCACGGCCCTCTCAAAGGAGATATTAGAACTTCTAAGGCCTTATTACCTTGGATAATAGGCCTTTTAGACCCCCCCGAAACGCCTCTCTCTACTCTGGTACTCCAATATGGCCTTCACCAGGTCCCCTTCCCTGAAGTCGGGCCAGAGCACAGGGGTGAAGTAGAACTCGGCATAGGCGTTCTGCCATAGCATGAAGTTGCTTATTCTTATCTCTCCACTGGTGCGTATGAGAAGGTCAACGTCGGGTAGATCGGGACAATATAGGTGCGCCTTGACTGTCTCTTCGTTTATCTCAGAGGATGATAAGCTCCCCTCCGCCACCCTTTGGGCTATCTTTGCGCAGGCATCGGCTATCTCGGCCTGTCCGCCGTAGCTAAGGGCCAGGTTGAGCACCATGCCGGGGTTTGACGAGGTGGCCTCGATGGTCTCTAAAAGTTTGCGCCGGGTGCTACTGGGTAACCTGTGCAGCCTTCCCATGGCACTCAGCCGTATCCCCTCTTTCATCATGGTGGGGAGCTCTTTCTCTAAGTACTCTTCGAGAAGCATCATGAGAAGCTCCACCTCTTCTGGCGGACGGCTCCAGTTCTCAGTAGAGAAGGCGTAGAGTGACAGCACCTTTATACCCATGCGGGCAGCAGCGGTGGTGATCTCCTTAACCCTCTTCACACCCTCCCTGTGGCCTTTCCACCTGGGCATACCCCTCAATGTAGCCCACCTGCCGTTCCCATCCATGATTATGGCCACGTGGACAGGAAGTTTCTCATTTGTAACTCGGTCCTTCAAAGATTAAGCCTCATGGATTGTGGCATGGAATGAACAGGTCCTTTTTCGCGTCACGGACCCATGCAAGACGAAAGGGCGCCCCTTGCCAAGGCGCCCTTTCCGGTAATGGTTCAACCCTCCGAGATTGCGTCTGTGGGGCAGACCTCGACGCATGCACCACAATCGGTGCACTTCTCAGGATCGATGGAGTACTTCTCCTCTCCCTCGTTAATGGCGTCTGCAGGGCAGACATCCACGCAGGTCCCACATGCCACACACTCGTCGCTGATCACATGTGCCATAGGTCTTCACCTCCTTGAATTTGGGGGATCACCCCAGGGTTTAGAACTCTAAAATCTCCTTCTCTTTCTCCTCGATTATCTTGTCAACCTTGCCAATGAAGTCGTCGGTTATCTGCTGAATCTCATCCTGGGCCTTCTTGGCGTCGTCTTCGGAGATCATCTTCTCTTTCTCCAACTCCTTTATCTGGGCATTCGCATCGCGCCTGATGTTTCTTATAGCCACCTTGCAGTCCTCGCCCATCTTCTTGACCAGTCTGGTCAGCTCCTTCCTGCGCTCCTGGGTCAAAGGGGGAAAAACTATTCTCACCACGTTACCGTCCGAGGTGGGAGTGAGCCCGAGCCCCGAATTGGTTATGGCCCTTTCAATATCCTTCAGCACGCCCTTGTCCCATGGCTGTATCACTATCATGCGGCTTTCGGGCACAGAGAGCGAGGCCACCTGGTTCAAGGGAGTGGGTGTGCCGTAATAGGTTATCTTGAGATCCTCCACAAGGCCCACAGACGCCCTCCCTGTTCTTATGGCGGCAAGGTCTTTGTTGAGGTGAGAGATAGACTTCTCCATCCTGACCTTGGTGTCATCGTAAACATCGTTAAGCATCACGT
>CAZQJB010000223.1:0-2540 GCA_964593115.1 uncultured Aquificales bacterium | reverse complement strand
TTCGAACTCGTGTTCTCCTAAAACCTAAAACCGTAAACCTAAAACAGGGCGGAGAGGGATCTCCGCCCCTTTTTTTGCAGGACTTGATTCACCCACCACCAGGGGTTAAGGGTGGAGGCGAAAGGTGGGCACCATGGATACAATAGGAGAGCGCTTTCAACGGGAGACCAGCTACCACCGGCGTCTTGAGCTGCCAAGGTCGCGCATCTTCTCGAGGCCCGAGGAGTTCAAGTCTTACCCCGGAGCCACCACCATCCCCCTTCCCGTACCCGAGGCCAAGCAGGAGGGGCCGGGGATCTGGAAGGTGATGGAAGAGCGGCGGTCTGTGCGCAGCTTCGCAGACAGCCCCATCACCATTGACACCCTGGCACGGCTGCTCTGGTCTGTGGCAGGGGTGCGCAAGAAGGAGTGGGGGGTGCTATTTCGCACGGTTCCCTCGGCAGGGGCGCTCTACCCGTTGGAGACCTACCTGCTGGCCAACAGGGTAGAGGGGCTCGAAAAGGCCGTTTACCACCTTCACGTTCCCACCTTCTCCCTTGAGACGGTGAAGGCAGAAGACCACTCCCCTGCCCTTGTGCAGGCGGCCCTTGGACAAAATATGGTGGCCACCTCGGCGGTCACCATCGTCTTAACGGCGGTGATCGACAGGTGCCGCATCAAGTACGGCGAGCGTGGTTTCAGGTACATCTACCTGGACGCGGGGCACATGGGACAGAACCTCTACCTGGCCGCCACAGGACTGGGCCTGGGATGCTGCACAATAGGGGCCTTCTTCGACAACGAGGTGAACGAGGTGGTGGGCGTAGATGGAAAGACCGAGACCGCCATCTACATGGGGGCAGTGGGCGTACCCGCCTGACCACCAACCTCCCTATTTGCCTTAAACGGCTTTTGACACGAATGGCCGTTCAATGTTAGCATCTGGCGAAAATAGAAGAAAAAGGGAGGTAAAGGGGAAGGTGCAAAGGTGGCTCGTCTGCAGCCTGGTGTTGCTATGCGCCTCGGTGGCATGGGCGGCATCCCCTGCCCTGCCCCCGGCCAAGGTGGTCACCGGTAAGGTCACGGCCAGGCTGGTTACTCCATCATCCCCTTACCCAGGAACCCTTCACTTCAGGCACATTGCCAGGGTGGCCGCCGAGGTGAAGGGCCGCGTCGTGAAGGTTTACGTGGAAGAGGGAGACAGGGTGCAGAAAGAAGCCCCCCTGGCAACCCTCGACACCGAGATACTGGGACAAGAGCTGAAAAGGGTGCAGGGCGAGGTGAAAGAGGTTAGGGCCCAATTAGAGAAGGCCCGGGCCGACCTCTCCCGGGCCACCGCCGCCTACAGGCAAAAGGCGGTCTCTTTGCAGCTCTACGACGACAGAAGGTTCACCGCACTCTCCCTTGAGGGGAAACTCGACTCACTGAAGGCCACCGAGAGGGAGATAAGAATAAGGCTCTCAAAGTGCACCATCAGGGCGCCCTTCAACGGGGCGGTCTTGAAACGCTTCGTAGAGGTGGGCGACTGGGTGAGCCAGGGCTCTCCCGTGGTTGAGCTTGGGGACCTCTCTACGATGGAGGCGGTGATTCCCGTACCCGACAGCGCCGTAACACCTGCCCTGAAACCGGGCACCGAGGTGGGCATAGAGGTGACCCCATGGAGGGGCAAAGAGGTGAAGGGGCGCATCTATTCCGTGGTGCCCCGGGGAGAGCTCTCTTCGCGCACCTACCCGGTGAAGATAGTGGTAGAAAACAGAAGCGGCAGACTCATGGACGGGATGGAGGTGGTGGCGAGGCTGCCCATGGGTGAGCCGCGCAAGGCCCTTCTGGTCTCCCGTGACGCCCTGGTGCAGATGGGAGACCAGAGGTTTCTCTTCACCGTGAATGGGGGCAGGGCCGTGGTGATACCCGTGAAGGTGCTTGGATACCAAGGAGATGAGGCCATGGTGGCCTCGCCCCGCCTGCGCAGCGGAATGCCAGTGGTTGTAAGGGGCAACGAGAGGCTCAGGCCCGGACAGCCCGTGGTGGTGTCAGGCGGCTCCCCCGGGCCAGGGGCAAGGCCCCATTCAGGGAGCGGGGGTCACAGGCGGTAGCATGGACCTGATCGAGTACTCCACCAGGCACCCGGTCACCGTGGTGGTTGGGGTGCTGTTGGTGGTGCTCTTTGGAACCATAGGCCTGCTAAGCCTGCCCTACCAGCTCACCCCAGACGTCTCGTCCCCCGAGATCACCGTTCACACCGACTGGCCAGGGGCCACCCCATACGAGGTGGAGAGGGAGATCATCCAGAGGCAAGAGGATAAGCTGAAGGGGCTCAGGGGTCTGAGGCTGATCGAAAGCCACAGCTACAACGGTTTCGGCGAGGTGGTGCTCACCTTTGCAGTGGGAACCGACCTCGACGACGCCCTGCTCAGAACCTCGAACAAGATGGACGAGGTGAGCAACTACCCGGAGAACGTTAAGAAGCCCGTTATTCTTGCAAGCGGGGCGGCAAGCTCACCGGTGATATGGCTCACACTGAAGACCCTCGCCGAAAACAGCAGGGACATCAACACCTACCG
>CAZQJB010000222.1:0-2545 GCA_964593115.1 uncultured Aquificales bacterium | reverse complement strand
GATACTATTGATATTCCTATCATTAGCTGCAAGGGTATGCAATAGCGAGAAGGGGCATATTCCCATGGCCATCTTACCCTCCACGAAGGGGGCGTTGTTCTGAAGGAAACCCTCGACCCGCCTCACCTTCTCCCCGGTACGGGACGCCTCCAGTCCAGCGAGGCAGGACAGAGGCCTGAACACCGCAGAATTGAAAAGGCTGTTAACCACCACGTTGGAGAACACCACGGCTATGAGCATGGCAAAAACCACCAACAGGGACGCGCCCAACAGCAGCTTACCTCTTAGTCCCAATCTATCCCCCCTCTCTGGTGATCAATGAAAAGAAGAACTCAGACCTCCTCTCCGCCGGTCTCTCCTGTGAATGCCATGCGCACGTTCTCGGGTATGGGGTGTGTCAGGTGCTGCTCGAATAGCTCTATCAGGTCGTGGGGATCCCATCCACCCTTCAATAGTGAATCTATCCCTTTTCTCGTCACCTGGAATATCACCACGGCGTCCCTTGAGATGGTCTCTCCCATCACCGTGAAGAAGTAAACCAGGGGCAGAGAGTGAAAGTTCACCTCGAGTATGGCCTCGAAGTTTGCCTGCAGGGTGAGAGAGGGAAACCTCTCGCCTATCATCTCGCCGCCCTCGCCCAGCAACAGCCTTATCTGGGGGTGGACGAAGAAGAACTCCTCTCCCCTCTCCTCGCCCACCGATACCACCCCGGAGCTCTTTATTGCCGGGGCCTCGAGCATCTCCCTGGCCAGCACCGACAGGGGCACCTTAGACGAAACATCGTGTACGGGAAGGTGCCTTCTCTGCAGCCTTGTGGAGGGCAGCACCTTGCCTATCACCTCCTCCAACAGGCCCACAGGCAGCCACCTGTTCTGGGGAAAGAGCATGAGCAGCCTGAAGGGCACCTTGAAGCCGCTTATTCCCATTATCCAGTCCCCAAAGGTGCGCAGCATCTGTTGGGGGGGCTGGCTGAGCCAGGGGATAAGCCTGCCCTGGTTCACCACGAATCCCCTTCTCCTTGCGTCCCTGACCACCAGCTCTATCTGCTGGGCAAAGGCGATCTCTTTCTGGAAAGACTCAAGGTCTATGTTCAGCCCCTTGGTTAGGCTTTTTGCAGAGCCCGCGTGAAACTGCGTGCCGTGCAGGGTGCTCACCTTGCCCTTCTTCTCTATCAACCCCAGTATCTGCAACAATAGCACCAGGGCCTGAAGCACCCCCCCCTGCTGCAGTATGTTGGTGGGCCTGACTTCGGGGGGCAGTGGTTGGGGCAGAATATCCTCCAACGACACCTCCCTGCGGGCAACGGGATGGGGCACCAGGGGGCTCGACAGGGAGAGGTCGGTAACCCTCTCGGTTGACGGCTTGGCCACGTAGATAACCAGCCCCTTGTTCACCAGGCCCTTGAATGCCCTCTCGAAGGAGCCTCGCCACTCCCAGTAACCCCAGCGCCTCTTGCCGAACACCGGGCCTAAATCGGCAAGGGTGAAGGCACCAGAGTACTGGTAGATGGTGTTGATGACATCTAAAACCTTTCTCTCCTGGGGGGTGGCGGTGTCCAGCATCTCTTTCATCACCTGGCAGTTCTGAAGGCACTTTAGCACCACGTTCACAGACTCGTTCACCGTGAGCAGGTGAACGCTCTCGCGGCACAGCAGCCTGGCCATCTGGTTCAACTGGTGGGGAGAATACCGGCTAAGGGACTTCTCTAACCCCCTTATGAATATCCTGCCCTCACCTTGAGCACACTTGGTCTCTCCCTTGCCCTCCACCAAAAGCTCTCCCACTCATGTAGCCTATTTGAAGGTGTGCCACCCTCTTTACCTATCTTCTTCTCGAAAAAAGATGATTTGTCAACAAAAGATGGCAAGGTTATTGACCCTTGATTCTGCAAAGGGATATAGGCCACACACAACCAGGGGGCGAAAGGCCCCTGAGACAGCCCCGGTAGCCGGGGAACCACCAGAAAGGAGCCCTGAAGATGAGGGAGTACGTGGTAGCGGTTGCAGGCGCCACAGGTGCAGTGGGCCGCGAGATGTTGAAGACCCTCGAGAGACTCGATTTTCCTGTAAAAGACCTGAAACTTTTGGCTTCTGAGCGTTCAAAGGGTAAGCGCCTTCCCTTTAAGGGAGAAGAGATACCGGTAGAGGTGCTCGAAAAGGGCTGCTTCAAGGGGGTAGAGATAGCACTCTTCTCTTGCGGAGGGGGCAGAAGCCTCGAGTTCGCCCCTGATGCCGCCGCCTCGGGGGCGGTGGTGGTGGACAACTCCAGTGCCTGGAGGATGGACCCACAGGTGCCCCTGGTGGTGCCCGAGGTGAACCCCCAGGACGTGGCAGGGTACAAGAACAAGGGCATAATAGCCAACCCCAACTGCTCCACCATACAGATGGTGGTGCCCTTGAAGCCGCTGCACGACTACGCCAAGATAAAGAGAATAGTGGTTGACACCTACCAGTCCACCTCTGGGGCAGGCCAGAAGGCCATGGTGGAGTTAGAGGAGCAGACCAGGGCGGTGCTGGCGGGCGAGCAGCCCCAGTGCAAGGTGTTT
>CAZQJB010000221.1:0-2564 GCA_964593115.1 uncultured Aquificales bacterium | reverse complement strand
CAGCCTGTGGTACCCGTCAACAACCAGCTTGCAGCCTGCAAGCCAAAGCATGGCCCTTGCCCAAAAGACCGCTGCAAACATGGTGATACGCTCCTTCTTGTCGAAGGGGCGCGAGATGGGCACCACTATGCCCGCCAGCACCACGATGATGGCGTTGCACACCCACCAGATGGCACTGTGCACTATTCTGAGCAAGAGCATCAGATTATCAGGGCACCGCTGAAGAAGGGGTTGAACCTCTTCTCGCTTCCCACTGTTGACGAGGGCCCGTGTCCCGGCAGCACCTGTACATCCTCTGGCAGAACGAAGATCTTCTTGGGGACCGAGATGAACAGGTCCCTTTCGGACGAGAAGGGCAGGTCTGTGCGGCCTATGGAGCCTGCGAACAGGGTGTCACCTGTGAATAGCAGCTTTGCGTCCTCCGAGTAGAGGCATATCGATCCTATGGTGTGCCCTGGGGTCTCGATAACCTTCAGGCTCTCCTTGCCGAACCCGACAGTGTCTCCCTCGTTTAACAGCCTGTCTGGCTCGGGAGACTCTTTTGCCCTGCACATCATCACCAGCATGTGATTCTTGGGGGCGTGAAAGAGGGGCAGGTCTTTCTCGGGCACCATCAGCTCCGCCTCGGGATAGGCCTCTTTCATGTCGGCGTTGGCGCCTATGTGGTCCACGTGGGTGTGGGTGTTCACTATTGCCACGGGTTTCATGCCCAGGCTCTCCACCCGGGACTTGATGACCTTTGCGTCGCCTCCGGGATCTATGATGATCCCCTGGTTTGAGTCCTCATCGTAAACGATGTAACAGTTCACCTCCAAGGGTCCCACTACTATCCTTTCGTACTTCATGACCTTCTCTCCTGTGAGTCTATGATGAACGTGACGGGACCATCGTTCTCGATCTCCACCACCATGTGTGCCTGGAAAACCCCTGTCTCAACCTTGACCGGGTACCTGTCGCCCACGTACCTCGCCATCTCTTCGTAAAGCCTCTTTGCCTCGTCAGGAGGGGCGGCGTTGACGAAGCTGGGACGCCTCCCCTTCCTGCAGTCTCCCAGCAGGGTGAACTGAGAGATGAGTAGCAGGTCACCACCCACGTCAAGCAAAGAGAGGTTCATCTTGTCGTTCTCGTCGTAAAAGATGCGCAGGTTAACCACCTTGTCCGCCACCCACCTCATATCCTCCTCTGTGTCCCCCTGGGCCACCCCCACCAGGGCAGTGACACCCCTGCCTATCTCTCCCACCACCTTGCCCTCGACAGTGACGTGCGAGCGATTCACCCGCTGGATAACTGCAATCATTGCCTGTTTCCGTAAACCTTCTCGTAGTCTGACAGAAACCTCTCTATCCCGATATCGGTTAGGGGATGCTTCACCATCTGCTGCAGCACCTTGTGGGGCACCGTGGCGATATGTGCCCCTGCAAGGGCCGCTTCCACCACGTGACGAGGATGCCTGATACTGGCCACGATCACCTGGGTGGAAAACCCAGAGATGTCGAATATCTCCACCACCTCGCGCACCAGGTCCATGCCCTCGTGTCCTATGTCGTCGAGCCTGCCTATGAAGGGGGAGACAAAAGTGGCCCCCGCCTTGGCGGCAAGCAGGGCCTGTGGGGCAGAGAAGACCAGGGTGACGTTGGTCTTTATTTCGAGCTGCGAGAGCATGTGAACCGCCTTCAGTCCCTCAACGGTTAGGGGTATCTTCACGGTCACGTTGGGATGTATCTTTGCAAGCGCTTTGGCCTCCTCCACCATCTTGAAGGTCTCGAGGGAGAGCACCTCTGCGCTGATGGGGCCGTTCACTATTGAGCATATCTCCCGGATCACGTCCCTCATGGGCCTCCCGGTCTTGGCAACCAGTGATGGGTTTGTGGTCACACCGTCCACCACGCCCCACGAAGCGGCCTCGCGAATCTCGCTGACGTCTGCGGTATCAAGGAAAAACTTCATTTTACACCTCGCCCTCTTTTTTGAACATCGGGCACCTTCCCTATCCTCTGGCCAAGAGATATGTCAACCTTGGACCTGGTTAGGGAAAAAGTATATGAGCTACCTTGAGAGCCAGAATGACCCTACCGTACGGGGATATCTCTCTTTAATCTCGGACTCGAACAGCTCTGCCGAGCTCTCTTCCCCCGATGCCCTTTCGAGAAGGGCCAGATCGAACAGCAATTGTGCCTTGGACGATTCCGGTGCTTCCTGGACCTCCTTCCACAGCATCTGGGTGAGCTGGCCGTTATTCTCTTTCTTGCCCAGTACAGTGCCTATTGCCACCAGTTTAATCAGCACCCTTGGTGCGCTTGGGGAGTCGGGAAACTTCTCCATGAAGACCTTGTACTCCTTGTAAGCAGGCTCGAGCATTGCCATGGCCTCGTAGCAGTTGGCAATGTAAAGCTGCACCTCTCTGCCCCTGAAGGTGGAGTCTCTGCGCCTCAGCTCTTTGAACATCTCAAGGGCCTTTGGAAGATCCCCGAGGTTGAAGTGTATCTGGGCCGACTTGAAGACGCCATCCATCTCTTGAATCACGTTGGCCCTGCAGGGGGTGGCCGTGAACAAAAAGAGGAGCG
>CAZQJB010000220.1:0-2565 GCA_964593115.1 uncultured Aquificales bacterium | reverse complement strand
ATCTCGGAGCAGGGCCCGGCGGGGCCCACCTCCCCCATCTCCCAGAAGTTGTCCTTCTTGCCGAGGCGGAAGATGCGCTCTTTCGGCACCCCCACCTCGTCCCTCCATATGGCGAAGGCCTCGTCGTCGTCCCTGAATATGGTGATCCAGAGCCTCTCTTTGGGCAGCTTGTAAACCTCGGTTAGCAGCTCCCAGGCAAACAGAATGGCCTCTCGCTTGAAGTAGTCACCGAAAGAGAAGTTGCCCAGCATCTCGAAAAATGTGTGGTGCCTCGCGGTACGGCCCACGTTCTCGAGGTCGTTGTGTTTACCACCTGCCCTCACGCACTTCTGGCACGAGGTGGCCCTGTTGAATCCCCTGTCCTCGAACCCCAAGAAGCAGTTCTTGAACTGCACCATGCCCGCATTGGTAAAGAGCAGGGAGGGGTCTCCCTTGGGCACCAGGGACGAGCTTCTCACCCTGGTGTGGCCCTTGCCCTCGAAGTACCTTAGATAGGTCTCTCTGACCTCGTCTGTAGTCATATCCAGTCTCCTTCTCGCATCAAAACCTCACAATGGAACTCTTTTTATCCTCCTCACGGGACTCGTCAAAAAGGTCTATCCCTGGTGACCCACCACCAGCGGTCTCCCCTTTCACCTTCTCCACGGCCTTCTTCTTCTCCTCAAGCTCTATTTTGGTCATCTCTGCCGCCGAGAGTATGCCCCTCACCCTTAGCTTGAACTCGTCTGGGTTAGAGCACTGGGCAAGGGCCTCGTCGAAGGTTATCAGGTCGTTACTGTAGAGGTCGAAGAGGGACTGGTCGAAGGTCTGCATGCCGTACTGGCTCCTGCCCTCTGAGATAAGGTCCCTGATGGCGGCGAACTTCTCTGGCTCAAGAATGGCCTCGCGTATGGCGGCGGTGGTAATAAGTATCTCCATGGCGGGCACCCGGCCTCCCCCCTTTCTTGGCACCAGGCGCATAGAGATAGAGGCCTTCAACACAGAGGCAAGCTGTATCCGTATCTGCTCCTGCTGGTGGGGCGGGAACACCGAGATGATACGGTTTATGGTCTCGGGGGCATCAAGGGTGTGCAGGGTAGAGAAGACCAGGTGGCCGGTCTCGGCAGCCGACAGGGCCGTCTCGATGGTCTCCAGGTCACGCATCTCTCCCACCAGGAGCACGTCTGGGTCCTGGCGCAAAGAGGCCTTGAGGGCGCTGGCAAAGCTCTCAACGTCGGTACCCACCTCTCGCTGTGCGATTATGCTCTTCTTGTCTGTGAAGAGAAACTCTATGGGGTCCTCAATGGTGATGATGTTCCGGCTCTCGTTCAGGTTGATGTGCTCGATCATCGCCGCCAGGGTTGTGGATTTACCAGAGCCGGTTGTGCCCGTAACCAGAATGAGTCCCCTGTGCTCCATGGCAAGCTCCTTGATAACAGGGGGCAGGTTGAGCTGGTCAATAAGCGGCACCTTGGTGGGAATGTGTCTCATCACTATTGAGAGCACCCCACGCTGGCGAAATATGCTCACCCTGAACCTGCCCGAGCCCTCTGCATCGTAACCACACTCTTCCCCCATGCCCTCTGCAGAGACGAAACCCTTCTTCGAGTAAGGCAATATGTTGTAAGCTATCTCCTCTAAATCCTCGTTAGAGAGCCTTTCAAAACCCTCCATACGGGTCAGGCGGCCGTCTATTCGCAACACAGGATGGTTATCCACCTTCAGGTGAACGTCAGAGGCGCGCCTGTCCACCGCCTCTTTCAGAAGGGAGTCTATCTTCTCCTTGCTCCAAAGAGAGCCCCGGGACATCTACTCTTCTCCCCCTTCGGTCTCCTGTTGCCCGGCAGGTGCCGCCTTGGGCAGGCCCCACTTCTCTCTTAGCTTGCTGGCAATCTCTTCGTACACCTCTGGATTCTCCTTCAGGTACTCCTTGGCCTTCTCCCTGCCCTGCCCCAGTCTAAGGTCGTTGTAAGAGAACCAGGTGCCACTCTGCTTGATCAGGTCCTCCTTCAGGGCACCGTCTAATACGCATCCCTCTTTGGAGATGCCCTCGCCGTACATGATGTCGAACTCCGCCATCCTGAATGGAGGCGCCAGCTTGTTCTTCACCACCTTGGCCCTCGCCCTTATCCCGATCGATTCGTTTCCCCTGGCCTTCAGGGTGCCTATTTTGCGTATGTCTATTCTTACAGAGGAGTAGAACTTCAACGCCATGCCCCCGCTGGTGGTCTCTGCAGCGCCTCCGTATCCTATCCCCCCTATCTTCGACCGCACCTGGTTGATGAAGATAAGGGCGGTATTTGACTTGCTAACCACTCCCGTGAGCTTCCTCAATGCCTGCGACATCAGCCTAGCCTGCAACCCCACGTGGGCATCTCCCATCTCTCCATCTATCTCGGCCTTGGGCACCAGGGCAGCAACCGAGTCAACAACTATCACGTCAACTGCACCGCTTCTCACCAGGGTCTCTGCAATCTCCAACGCCTGTTCCCCCGTATCGGGCTGCGACACCAGCAGGTTCTCGGTATCAACCCCCAACTTTCGCGCATAAACGGGGTCCAGGGCGTGCTCCGCGTCGATGAAGGC
>CAZQJB010000219.1:0-2568 GCA_964593115.1 uncultured Aquificales bacterium | reverse complement strand
GGCCACCATAGGTGCCAACGCCACCATAGTCTGCGGCAACACCGTGGGCAGGTATGCCCTGGTGGGGGCCGGTGCTGTGGTGACAAGGGATGTGCCAGACTACGCGTTGGTGCTGGGGGTGCCTGGCAAGGTGGTGGGATGGGTGTGCAAGTGCGGAACCACCCTGGAAATAGGCAGGGATGGTTTGGGTAGATGCCGGGACTGCGGCCTCGGGTACAGGTTGACCGGTGGCGGCACCTTGGAGCCGTTGCAGGCAGAATGAAACTCTTAAACATCGTTGGGGCCCGGCCCCAGTTCATAAAGCTGGCCCCCATCCTAAGGGCCATAGACCGGCACAACCAGGACCATACCCACAAGCCGATTCAAGAGGTCTTGGTTCACACCGGCCAGCACTACGACTACGAGATGTCCCACGTCTTCTTTGACGACCTTGGGCTCAAGGCCCCTGATCACCATCTGGGCGTGGGCTCCGGATCCCATGGCCACCAGACCGGAGAGATGCTCAAGCGCATCGAGGAGGTTCTACTCAAGGAGAACCCTGATCTGGTGATGGTCTATGGCGATACCAACAGCACCCTGGCAGGGGCGTTGGCGGCAGCCAAGCTCCACATCCCCGTAGCCCACGTGGAGGCTGGCCTGCGCAGCTTCAACAGGCGTATGCCGGAAGAGATCAACCGGGTCCTCACCGACCACCTCTCCGGCCTCCTCTTCTGTCCTACCGAGACCGCCGTAGAAAACCTATGCCGCGAGGGTTTCACCAACGTACTCAACAACGGCCACCTTCTCCCGCTCTCACCTGCTCCCCAGCTCCCTGGCTCCTCTGCACCAGTGGTTCTGAACGCAGGCGACGTGATGTACGATGCCGTGCTCCTTTACGGTGAGTTGGCAGAGAAAAGGTCCCGAATCCTGCAGAAACTTGGTCTCCAGCCCAAAAGCTATGCCTTGGCCACCGTTCACCGGGCAGAGAACACCGACGATCCACAGCGTCTCACCGGAATCTTCCACGGCCTTGCCGGGGTTGCAGAGGCAGGACTACCGGTTATTGTTACCCTTCACCCCCGAACCCGCAATGCTTTAAGCGATTGCGCCCCCCATCTCCTTCGTTCCCCCGCTCCTCTGCTCAAGATCATCGAGCCCGTCTCTTACCTGGACATGCTGGTTTTAGAGAAGAACGCCCAGGTGATCATCACCGACTCCGGTGGAGTGCAAAAGGAGGCTTTCTTCTTCCAGGTACCTTGCGTCACCCTGCGGGAGGAAACCGAGTGGGTAGAAACTGTAGAAACAGGGTGGAACACCCTTGTAGGCTGTGATCCAGAGCGCATCGTTCGTGCCGCCCTCTCCCCATCTCCTCCGCCCCCCTGCCCCTCCGCTCCCCATCTCCCCTGCACCCCGGCCCCCCTGCCCCTTTGCTCCCCACCTCCCCCCTGGCCTTACGGCGACGGGTGTGCTGCCCAGGTTGTTGTGGGCCTGGTCTCGGTAGGGCGGTTATATCAAGACTCGTAAAAGGGGGTGTGAAACTTGGGTGATAACATCTTGGATGGCGCAAGGGTCCTGGTGATTGGTGGTGCCGGTTTCATCGGCTCCCACGTGGTCGAAGAGCTTCTGAAAGAGCCGGTGAAAGAGGTGGTGGTTTACGACAACTTCACCAGGGGCAAAAGAGAGAACATAGGCCAGGCGTTGAGAGACCCCAGGTGTACGCTATTCCCCTTCGGCGGCGACATCAGGGACCTCGACATACTGCACGAGGCCTTTAAGGGAATAGACTACGTATTTCACCTGGCCGCCATGTGGCTTCTTCACTGCAAAGACTTTCCCCGCACCGCCTTCGAGGTGAACATCGCCGGCACGTTCAACGTGCTGGAGGCCTGCGTGGAACACGGGGTGAAGAGGCTTGTTTACAGTTCGTCTGCCTCGGTTTACGGTGACGCGGTGGAGTCTCCCATGACAGAAGACCACCCCTTCAACAACCGCAACTTCTACGGGGCCACCAAGATCGCCGGTGAGGCCATGTGCACCGCCTTTCACGACAGGTTCGGCCTGCCCGTGGTGGGGCTCAGGTACGCCAACGTTTATGGCCCAAACCAGGACCAGAATGCTGCCTACACCGGGGTGATTCCCATAATGCTCAACAAGATAGAACGTGGCGAGCCCATAACCGTGGATGGAGACGGCTCCCAGGCTTACGACTTCATCTACGTTCGGGACGTGGCCAGGGCCAATCTCTGCGCCTTGAAGTCTGGGGTAGGGCTTGGGTTCTACAACGTGGGCACGGGGGTGCAAACGAGCATCAAAGAGCTGGTTCACCTGATTCTCGACCTTACAGGTGCCAGCAACGAGATAACCTACAGGCCGTACAGCCCCGGCGATGCAAGGCAGTTGGTGAAGAACAGGGTGCTGTCCCCAGAGAAGGCCCGCAGGGAGATAGGCTTTGAGCACGCGTTCTCCTTGAGGGATGGCTTGCTCCGCCTAATGGAGTGGAGAGGGCTCAAGGGGTGTGACCGGTGAAAGAGTATCCCATCACCAGGCCCTATCTCGGGGAAGAGGAACTTGAGGCCCTCCGGGGCCCCA
>CAZQJB010000218.1:0-2571 GCA_964593115.1 uncultured Aquificales bacterium | reverse complement strand
AACACAACACCAGTACACTGAAACCGGAGACTTCGATGTGAATGCTTGGCTACACGCAGATGATGGTCGCCTCTACGAGGCAGATAAGACCGTCAACATCAAGGTGACCAACTCTTTTACTGGTCCATCTGGTACAGGGACAGATACCGACAATCATGACTGGAGTACCGCTGAGCTCCTTCCTTTAGGGGGTACTGTATACAGACACCTGGGAGCAAGCTCATATCACTTCTATACATTGAAAGTACACGATTCCGGAAACTACATGATAAAGACCTGGGCCTTAGACTCCGCATCCCAAAACGCCGGGGCGGTAGTTACCCTCTATTCCTCCATAGGATTCATAAAGGTTAGATCTGGAGCCTCTACAGGTGGCAAGTTCGGTTACATGGTGGTCAATCTTGATCCTGGAACGTACACCGTAGAGGTGATAAACTCCAGTTCTGCCATAAACTACGGGCTCTCCTTTACCACCGACACGGGCGAGGTTCCAAGCGAGGGTGACAACGGCGGTTCTTCAGGAAACGGTGGCGAAGGTGGAACGGGTACCGGGCTACACCCCGACGCTATCCAATTGAGTTGCGGTTCTACAAAAACATCTACTCTATCCACCACAGGCCAATGGTACCAGTTCACCTTGAACAGCGATGCCCAGGTCACAATAACGACAGAGAAAGGAACCAACTCCTTTGCCACAGGTGCAGAGCTCTATCTCTACGACGCATCTGACAGCAAGATAGAGGAGAGCGGTAGTGCAAGCACTTTTGGCTCCATCGAGCATTCCCTTGTTAGCGGGACCTATTATGTTCTGGTAAGGGCAGCCATGGGGGCAAGTATAGGTTCGTACAATATCACTTTAACTTGCAATAGCGGTTCATCTTCTGGACCCAACCCAGGACCAAGCGGTACTCTAAACCTGCCAGATAAACCAACGGTAGAAGTTGTTCCTTTACCTGATACGGGTCCATCGCCTGCTTACCCTCTGGCCTTACATGCAGATATGGGCATGTACACCTTGATACTGGGAACAGGCAAGTATTGTGAGCCTGTGGATGTATATGTAGTGGCTCAAACACCATCTGGACAAACATGGATATTCAAGAGGTACACCAACGAGGCAGGCCTAACCTCCCAGCTGGAGCCCTACGTGGCAAACTCCACTGAGCCAACAGACGGCACGTCAGACGTACTAACAAAGATACCCTCGGCTATCTTCCCGTCGGGAAAGACCACATTCTACCTGCTGATTGTTAAGGCTGGAACAGACATATCCACCTTGGGAGAGAATACCCCTTACCTACTCCAGTACTTCCAGATAACCCATTAACAACAAGGCCCTGATATTGGGGCCACACAACAAGCACCTCCCTCAATTGGTGGCGGGGGATCTCCCCTCTCCCCTGCCACCGCCTTTTTTACACCCCGTAACGGCGAAGCACCTTGAGGGTGTCCATGAGCTGTCCCTTGGTGACAACGAAGAAGTGCTTTCTCACCCTGCCCTTTGGATCTATGATAACCACCAAGGGCAGGTGACTTATCGAGAAACCCTTGGCAAGTTCAACCACCTCCTGGTCATCGGCGTACGCAACGGGAAACCCTATTCCCCTATCTTTCACCACCTTTTTAAGCCTGTTCAATCCCGCCTCATCATTCACCGGATCAAGGCATACACCAAGAAGGGCAAGCCAGTCAGGATGCTCCTTCCAGAGAGGTAATAGGGTCTCTTGCTCGAGACGCTTGCACAAGGGACAGTTTTTCATCCAGAAGTAGATCACCAGATACCTGCCTGAATATGTGAGAGGATCAACTGTCTCGTTGTCTATAGTCTTCAACAGGAAGGGCGGGGTGACAGGAAGGTTCTTTACCGCCCACTGCCTGCCCCACAGGTTCAACCCCACCACAGCGGCGAGCACGGCGATTATGATGAACCAGTTTATCCTTGCCAACCGTCGAGGATTCACCTCGTTAGGGGACCTTGGACTAAATAGCCCTCTCATATATCCTGTACCTCTTGTAGAGCCTTCCTGGCATGTCCTTAGTTATCAGGCTGTTCACCTGGTGGTTGTCTTCCAGGGTCCACGAGAGTTCACCACCCCGGTACCCAAGACCCCGGCCGGCCTTCAGGCTGGAGAGGCAGAGCAACAGCTCAAGCCCCCTTCTGCGCCATGCCTTCTTAACCCCCATGGCTATCATGCGTGCCCTGCTTATGTGCCTTGAGAAGAGCACCAGCTTGCATATACCAAAGGGAAAGAGGCTGCCATTCAACCTGCGCAGCACCTGGTTGTAGTCTGGTAGGCTTATGGAAGCGGCAATGGGCTCACCATCCTTCTCAATGAATATGACAAGTTCTGGCTTGACCACCGGGCGCAGCCTGTTTGCCATGAACTCTATTTCGTCCCTGTCCAGGGGAACAAACCCCCAGTTCTCCTTCCATGCCTCGTTGTAGATCTCTGCAAACCTCTCAATCTCCTCCTGAAAGTCGGACATG
This sequence comes from uncultured Aquificales bacterium, assembly GCA_964593115.1. GTDB lineage: Bacteria > Thermosulfidibacterota > Thermosulfidibacteria > Thermosulfidibacterales > JALWSI01 > JALWSI01. The sequence goes on along the minus strand of CAZQJB010000218.1, from coordinate 83 downwards.
CGAAGGCTTCTCACCACAACACCAGTTCTTCTCTCTACCCTGTCTGCAACGGTGTAAAGCCGGTCAGGAATCTGTGCATGGGC
>CAZQJB010000217.1:1101-2575 GCA_964593115.1 uncultured Aquificales bacterium | reverse complement strand
AACAAGCGAGGTTCCCCGTGGAAAGGCCGTTTCTTCCCAATCTAAAGAGGCCCAAAAGGGCAATGTATCTAAGGCATATTCAGAGGCGAAGACAGAAGAGAATGTGCCGAGCAAAGGGGCCACAAATGCCCTGTTGAATGTCTCGATAAAGGACAACAAGATTATCCTGAAGGGCAAGAGCTTTTGGGGTAAGACCCTTCTGAACTACCTCGAAGATCCCCCAAGGTACGTTCTGAGGCTATTCGACACCGAGAACCAGTCAGACGTGGACACCCTTTACAGCCCCCAGAGAGACATCGAGAGGCTCAGGGTTAGCTACGATCCCAAGTCGAAGACCACCAACGTGATTCTCACACTTAAGGGTGAACAGGAATGCAGCGTGAACAAGCAGGGGGACGAGATAGAGCTCACCCTGAATAACACAACGGTATCCACAGAGTCGGGTCCCAAGGTGGTCCTGGGGGCCACCTCAACCAATCCTTTTGGCGCGAGAAGGGTTTACAAGGGCCGCAAGGTCTCGCTGGAGTTCAAAGACGCCGACGTGAGGGACGTGATAGGCCTGATGGCAGAGATAAGCGGTCTCAACTTCGTGATAGACCCCGATGTTCATGGCAGTGTCACCCTGAGGCTGAAGAGTGTTCCCTGGGACCAGGCACTGGACATCATTTTGAAGATGAACCACCTTGGTATGATCGAGGAGAACGGGGTGGTCAGGGTGTCCACCCTTGAAAGCATAACATCAGAGATGCACGCCCAGGAGGCGGCAGGCAAGGCCCTGGAGGGCCTCGAACCACTCACCACAGAGGTGGTGCCCCTGAACTACTCAGAGGCAAAAGATGTAGAGAGCCTGATAAAACCCCTGTTAAGCGACCGTGGGGAGGTGAACGTGGTGGAGAGAACCAACTCGCTGGTTATAAAGGATATACGCTCGCGCATAGACACCGTTCTCGACTTTATTGACCAGGTGGATACACCAACCCCCCAGGTGCAGATAGCCGCCAAGATAGTGGATGTGAGTACAGACTATGCAAAGGATTTAGGAATCCAATGGGGATTCCTGTGGCACCAGAGCAAGACCGAGATGAACTTTCCCTACTCCTTCGGGGTTGGGGGAGCAGGGGTGAGATCAGGAAGCGCCGTTGACCAGTCCAGGAGCACAATGAACCAGAATGGAGGCTGGGCCCCTGACTTTCCAGGCTACGTGATAGACCTGCCAGCGGCAGCGGGAACGGGCTCAGGAGGGGCCATTGCAGCGAGCCTGCTCAACAAAGAGCAGACCTTTGGAATAGACGTGCGCCTCTCTGCGTTGGAGGACTCTGGTCATGGCAAGGTCATCTCACAGCCTAAGGTGATCACACTGGATAACCAGGAGGCTAAGATAGAACAGGGATTCGAGATTCCCTACAAGACGGTATCCGACGCCGGAACCGAGACAAACTTCGAGGATGCAACCATGAGCCTCACCGTGAAACCC
>CAZQJB010000217.1:0-1091 GCA_964593115.1 uncultured Aquificales bacterium | reverse complement strand
CCGATGGTGACATCATCATGGACGTGGAGGTGACAAAGGACTCTCCAGACTTTGCCCACGTCACCCCCGACGGTATCCCTATCCAAACCCGGTCTGTCACAACCTCTGTGCGTATGCATAACGGTGACACACTGGTGATAGGGGGTATCTACGAGGAGTTCGACAGCAACTCCAATAACTCAGTACCCGGCTTGAGCCGTATGCCCCTTTTCGGTTGGCTCTTCACCCACGAGAGTGAAGAAGTGCAGAAGAAAGAGCTCTTAATCTTCATCACCCCAACCGTGCTTCCAACACCCCCCAAAAGACCGAGAAAGACCCTGGGCAAGCTTTAGTAAATGCTTTGCAAGTTGAGGCTTTTCACCGCAGGTGAGTCCCACGGCCCGGGGCTGGGGGTGGTGGTTGAGGGCTTGCCTGCAGGGCTTAGTGTTGACCTTGACTGGATAGACCACTGCCTGTGGCGCCGCCAGCAGGGCTACGGCCGTGGCAAGAGAATGGCCATAGAGAGCGACAGGGTAGAGGTTATATCCGGGGTGAGGCACGGTCTAACCCTGGGCAGCCCCGTTCTCATGCTGGTGAGAAACCGTGACTGGGACAACTGGAAAGAGGCCATGTCCATAGGCCCAGTAGAGGGTCACAGGGGTGAGAGGTTAACCATGCCCAGGCCGGGGCATGCCGATCTCGCAGGGGTGGTAAAATACCGGCATCGAGACGTGAGAAACGTGCTGGAGAGGGCCAGCGCCCGTGAGACCGCCGCCCGGGTGGCCGGTGGCGCCCTGTGTGCCCTTTTCCTGAAGGCTTTGGGCGTAGAGATACGCTCACACGTGGTCTCAATAGGCCCCGAGTCCATAGGTTTCGAGCCCTCGTGGGAGGAGCTTATCGGTGTAGAGGATTCGCCGGTATTCTGCTGCGACAGCAAGGCAGAGGGCCGCATGAAGAGGGCCATAGACAGGGCAAGGGAGAATGGGGACACCCTGGGAGGGGTGGTGGAAGTGCGTGCCCGGGGGGTGCCCGTGGGGCTGGGCAGCCACGTGCACTGGGACAGGCGGCTGGATACGAGAATAGCCGCGGCGCTCATGAGCATTCCCGCCATA
>CAZQJB010000216.1:0-2581 GCA_964593115.1 uncultured Aquificales bacterium | reverse complement strand
CAGAGAGAACGTTGGAGAAGTACCAGAAGGGGTCGTAGATCACCTGGACGAAGAGCAAGGGTGCCACCCCCAGCACGATGGCCAGTGAGAGGTTGACCGTAGATGCCCGTGCCAATGTCGCAGATAGTCTCTTCCAGTTGGGTTCTCCCTTTACGTGCCCGTACATGGCCATAGATGCACCACCTATCACCAGGTTCACGAATACGATGTGAAGGGCGAAGGTGAGCACCATCAACGCCTGGAACATCCAGGGATAAAAGGGGACTCCCATGGGGTCCCTCATGCTGTTCAACACTGTTGCCATATCAGTCATCTCAAGACCTCCTTATTCGCCTTTAACCACCCAATTGGGGTCGGTCTTGGTGTCAGGTGATGCCAGCTTGGCAAGGTAAGCCGCAGTTGCTCGCTTCTCCACGTCTGTCCCGAAGAAGGGTGGCATGTACGGGTAGTCTCCCAGGGAGTCAAGAAGGTCGGCTATGTCCTCTTCTGACTCCATTCCCATGTTGCTCAGCAGCTTCTGCAAAGAGAGCCTGCCGTTGGGAACGAAGGTGTGGCAGCTCAGGCATTGGTACTTGGCTATCACCTTTCCTGCGGCCAGGTAGTTCTGCTGGTTTATCTCCCTAACTTCCTGGGGAACGAACTTGGCGTACTTCAAGAAACCCTCTTTCTCGATAAGGGCCGACTCTGCCTTCACGCCCTTGGCAGGCATATCGTGGCCTATTATCTGGTTGCTGTACATGTAGTGTGGAATAAGGTAGGGGCGACGCACTATCTCTCTTATGCTCTCGAACCCACCTATTCCTGCAAATAGAACTATCACCATCACCACCGAGGCGACAGGATTGAGACTAAGGGGCTTAGGCATTGCCCACACCAGGGCAAACAGGGTTACGAGAGAGAGCCCCCCTATGGCCACGAATCCCATGGTCTTCAGGTAGGGGTAACCAGAGACGATGAGCTCTCGTGCAGAGGCAGGGATCCTGTAGAAATACCAGGTGGCGAACAAGGCGGTGAATACGGCCCCACCAATGATCCACTTGGCCGAGGTTCTGGTCACCGTCTCCCTGGCCGAGCTGTTCTTAACAAAGGGGGCAACCACGAGCCCAAATATTCCACCTATCACGAACATCAGGGCAGTCCTGGTGAACAACTGGGGCCAGTAGGTCTGGTTGAAGAAGCCGTCGAAGAAACCACCTGTCACAGGCCACTTGCCGGGGGTCATCATGAAGGCGAGGATGCCGGTGATGATCACCATGCTGGTCCACGCCGCCATGGCGTAGAGCAATCCTATGCGCATGTGTGCCTTTGGTGATATCTTTTCGAAGGTGTAGTAGTAGATGTAGATGGTGACTATCTCGATGACGAAAAAGACCCACTCGGTTGCCCATCCCCAGACGTAGTTGTGAATCAGGCCAGATATTGCCCTGGGGGCGGTTACCGACGACGCGAACCAGATTCCCACGCCGGTTATGGAGCCTGTGACGAAGCAGAAGATGAGTATGAACAGGGTGTACTTTTTCAAAAACTCCAACAGCTCGGGACGGTTCTCGTTGTAGGCCTTCCTCTCTATGAAATAGGTGATCCAGAAGGCCCCCGTGGCGAGGTGGCAGGGGAGAATGTGGAAGACCGCAATCAGGGCGATGAGAATCGGCCCTCCAACTACAGGCACCTCGAACAATGGATACATGTAGCACCTCCTATGTCAGGATATTCTCAAAAATCGCTCTACAATATATCCCGATAAGGTCATTATGCAAGTGATAATGATAACCCTTATCTTTCAATTGCTTGCACAGTCCACGCCACCCGTTGGGATGTAGGCTCCTCTTTTTTGCTCGTGGGCACATGCCCATGTGGATTGTGTGGTTCACTGTGGTCTATTAGAGTTGGAACTCTGTATTATTGAAGAGGTCTCTTACCTACGATATATCTTGGGCTCGTAGTGATGAAGACACGACATATTGTGTCTGTCAAGAACCGATAGTATCTACAAAATAAGACCTCGATTATTGCTGCTGTTGTGGGATATTATTTTTTCAAAAAATTTGTCCTAAACATAGAAAAAGGTATTGACGAATAAGGTATTGAGAGATACTCTTACTCAAAGATAATAGAAAGGAAGCATTAAGGAGGGAAATTATGAGGAATGGGATTGGATGGTTGGTAGGGATTGTTGCTTTGTTATGCTTCCTGTCTGGTGGTGTTCTGGCTGCAAGTAACCCCGCTTCTTTGGTGAACAAACAAGCAGACAAAGCTGACTCGTTGTACACCGTTCAGGTTATGTCTGTGACAAACAAGAGCATCTCTGACTTAGACACCCAGGCAGAACGGTTATACCGCAGGTATAGATTGATCTGTCTCATTGGTAAGAAAGGGGACAAGTACACCCTGTCTGTAGGTGGATTCAGCTCGAGGGACAAGGCTGTTTCCATGAGAGAAAAGTTGCTGAAAGACGGGGCAATAGGCAAAGACTCTTTCGTTCGTACCAGGTTACCTAACGAGGTGCCTTACCTTGCAATGTCTGGTATTAGCAGAGGTTCTGAAAAGGTTTCTCAACAAAAACCCCAATCAACAAACGAGG
>CAZQJB010000215.1:0-2583 GCA_964593115.1 uncultured Aquificales bacterium | reverse complement strand
GGCAGAGGTTATAGCCTACGACGACCTTGGCCCAGAGGCCGTGCGCCGTCTCGAGGTCGAGGACTTTCCCGTGATCGTTGTGAACGACGTCAAAGGTAACGATCTCGAGAAAGAGGGTGTGAAGCAGTACGCAATAAAATAGATAGTTATTCAGGTGCCCTTCCCTGCTTGGAAGGGCACCTGTGTTGTGCTATACGCTCCGCAGACAGAGACAAATCCTATTTCGAAGGGAGGTTGTTGCCATGTTGGAAAGGCCCAATGTGATAAAGCACTATCGCTGGCACATGGGTACCTTGGCCTGGGTCTTGCACAGGATCACTGGGCTTGCCTTGGTCTTCTACCTGGTGCTGCACATCTGGGTTATCCACAACATTGCATCGGGTCCAAAGGGATTCGACAAGGTTATGGGTGTTGTTCAGGCCCCCATCTTTCTCTTTCTTGAGCTGGGGCTGCTCGGTTGTGTGCTGTACCACACCTTCAACGGGTTGAGGATCATGATCGCCGAGTTCTCGAAAGAGGGTTGCGAGGCACACAAGATGGTATGGGGTGCCATGATGGCGGTTGCAGGTTTCCTGTTCCTGCTGGGTGGTGTTCCCATGTTTGTTCACTTCCTGCACGTGGTGGCAGGGTAAAGTAAGGAGGCTGAGAGATGATAGAGAAACGCGCATCTGGTGGTTTTTACGCCTGGCTTTTCCAGAGGATAACGGGCGTTGTTCTTGCGGTTCTCCTTATCGCCCACTTCATAGTGACCCACGGGCTGCCTCATCCTTCCGGGGTTACCTACGCCCGCATAGCACCTCGCCTGGCCACCCCCACATGGAAGGTGATAGACATGCTATTTCTCGCTTGCGCCCTTTACCATGGGCTGAACGGGGTGTGGATGGTGTTGCAGGACTACGTGGAAAGCGAGGGCCTTCAGACCTTCCTCTTCGGGGTTCTCTGCGTGCTTGGCGCCGTTCTCTTCTTCCTTGGTGCCATCACCGTCATTCCATTTGCCGTGCAGGCATAGGAGGGTAGAAGAGCTATGGGTAAATACGATCAGTTCATAGGATCTTTCCAGTGCACCACTGATGATAACCTCTTGGGCAAGCCTGAGGCAAAAGAGCTTCACCACGAGCCCGTAGGTGTTGACCTTGCCAACATACACAGGCACGAGGCTGTGATCGTGGGTGCCGGCTTGGCAGGTTGCTACGCTGCCCTCGAGCTCAAGAAGAAGGGTTTCGACGTTGCGGTGATCACCAAGGTGTTCCCTACCCGCTCACACTCCACGGCGGCCCAGGGAGGCATAAACGCCGCCCTTGCTAACCTCGAGGAGGACCACTGGGAGTGGCATATGTTCGACACCGTTAAGGGTAGCGACTATCTGGCCGACCAAGACGCTGCAGAGATGATGGTGCGCGAGGCCATACCAGTGGTTTACGAGTACGAGAACATGGGTGTTCCCTTCTCCCGTACCCCTGAGGGCAAGATAATGCAGCGTTACTTCGGCGGTCACTACACCGATTTTGGCCGTGGGCCTCAGGTGCTCAGGGCTTGTATGGCTGCCGACCGCACGGGCCATGCCCTGCTGCACTGCCTCTGGGAGCAGTGCGTGAAGCACGAGGTTAGGTTCTACTCTGAGTTCCTGGTGCTCGATATCATCATTGACCAGAACAAGTGCAAGGGCGTAGTTGCCTGGGACCTCGTTAACGGAGGAGTCCACGTCTTCCACGCCAAGGCGGTATGTTTTGCAACCGGTGGTTATGCAAGGTTGTTCAACATATCCACCAACTCCCATGCCAACTCTGCAGACGGCCTGGCCATAATGATGGACAACGGGATTCCCATTGAGGACCTTGAGTTCGTCCAGTTCCACCCCACGGGGTTGGCCCAAAAGGGGTTCCTCATCACCGAGGGTGCCCGTGGTGAGGGGGGGTACCTGCTCAACGACAAGGGCGAGCGCTTCATGAAGAAGTACGCCCCCGACAAGATGGAGCTTGCCCCTCGCGACGTCTGCTCAAGGGCAGAGTGGCAGGAGATAGTGGACGGCAGGGGCATCAACGGAGAGGAGTACGTTTACATCGATCTGCGCCACCTTGGAGCCGACAAGATCAAGGAGAGGCTGCCCCAGATCCGAGAGCTCTCCATGAAGTTCATGGGGGTCGATCCCATAGAAGAGCCCATTCCCATTCAGCCTACTGCCCACTACTCCATGGGTGGAATTCCCACCGACCTTAGCTGCAGGGTGCTGAAGGATGGCAAGGAGGAGTGGCTCATAGGTATGTGGGCGGCAGGTGAGTGCGCCTGCGTCTCTGTCCATGGTGCCAACAGGCTGGGATGCAACTCTCTGCTCGACGCATCGGTGCACGGCAAGAGGGCTGGCAAAGACATGGCAACCTACCTTGAGATTGCCCAGTGCTGGGAGCCCCTGCCTCAGGATTGTGCCCAGAAGGCCATCAAAGAGGTGGAGTGGATACTGAACAACAACGGGAGCGAGCGTCCTGGAGAGATAAGGCAGATAATGCAAGAGAAGATGTACCGCCTCTGCGGCGTTTTCAGGACCGGAGACGAGTTGGTTCAGATGTACGATATCCTCAAGGACCT
>CAZQJB010000214.1:0-2594 GCA_964593115.1 uncultured Aquificales bacterium | reverse complement strand
AGGTGCAAGGAGGCGGCAGGGGTGCCCACCCAGTTCCCCGAGGACGGCTACAAGGGAGAGTACATCGTGGAGCTGGCCAGGCAGGCCCTGGAAGAGATACCTGGGATTCTCGATATGCCCGACGAAGAGGCGGCATCCCAACTGAGCCGGTGGGGGGCAGAGAGGATACTAAGGGGCATCAAGGAGGACCTGGAGCTCTTCGATGTGGAGTTCGACCACTGGTTCTCAGAGGCCAGCCTTTACCAGAGCGGTGCCGTGGAGGCAGTGGTGAACGAGTTGAGGGATAAGGGGTTCATCTACGAGAAAGAGGACGCCCTATGGTTCGCATCGAGCCGGTTCGGAGACGACAAGGACAGGGTGATTCGCCGCTCTGCAGGTGCCTACACCTACCTGGCAGCAGACATCGCCTACCACCGTAACAAGGCAGAGCGGGGATTCAGTCAGCTAATAGACGTGTGGGGAGCAGACCACCACGGATACATTCCCCGGATCAGGGCGGCACTTGAGGCCCTTGGTCACGACCCCGGCATACTGAAGGTGCTGCTCATACAACTGGTGAACCTGCTACGCCAGGGGGAACAGGTGGCCATGACCACCAGGGGGGGGCAGTTCGTTACGCTGAGGGAGGTGGTGGACGAGGTGGGCAAGGACGCGGTGAGGTTTATGCTGCTCACCAGGAAGTGCGACGCCCACCTCGACTTCGACCTCGAGCTGGCCAAGGAGCAGAGCGAAGAGAACCCTGTCTTCTACGTACAGTACGCCCATGCCAGGATATGCAGCATAAGGCGCACTGCCACCCACAGGGGAATTCCGCTGCCCGAGCCGTGGGAGCAGGTTGACCTATCGCCCCTGAAGACCGACGAGGAGCGTGAGCTGATCAAGAAGCTTACGGCCTTCACAGGCCTGGTGGAGGGGGCATCGAGAAGCCTCGAACCACACCGCATCACCTACTACCTGCACGAGCTTGCGGCACTCTTTCACGGCTACTACAACAGGAACCGGGTGTTGGTGGACGATGAAGGGCTGAGAAACGCCAGGCTCGCCCTGTCAGAGGGGGTGAGAATAGTGCTGGAAGAAGGACTTAGGCTGCTGGGGGTGTCGGCCCCCAGGGCAATGTGAGGTGAACATGGACCAGGATAACAACCGATACCAGTACCAGTACCGTGTGCCTGTGAACATACCCATGCCTTCTAAGGGGATGGTGGTCTTCGGCATAGGGGTGTGCGTAGCGATCTTCGTGGTGCCCTCCCTGGTGGAGCCCATCACCGATGCCTTATGGTTCCACCACATGGGGCAGCTGGGCGTATTTCTAACCCTGATCAGCGTCAACTGGCTCACCGCCGCTGCCTCAGCCATAGGTTTCCTCTTTGTAGCGTGGGTAAACCTTGCAATAGCCAGCAAAAGGCCAACACAGACCGCCATTGTCAGGGCCCCCTACGAGGGCAGGCGGGTGGTTCCACAAGACGCCATCAAGCGCATATCGCTGTTCGTCACCATGCTGATGGTGCTCATCCCCCTGGGCATGGCGGCATACGGCTACCAGAACGGCATGGATATGCTGAGGTTTCTGCACCGACAGCCCTTTGGAGCCACGGATCCCCTGTTTGGAAAAGACGTGGGGTTCTACGTTTTCTCCCTGCCCGCCATGGAGTTCTTGCAGCAGTGGTTGATGTTCACAGTGGCAGCCACCTTGGTGCTAACCACGGCGAGGTACCTCGAGCAGGAAGAGATAATTCTGCCCCAGAGCAGGATGCTGGGGCTAACCCTGCCACAGAGGATGAAGATCCACGTCTCGTTGCTGGTGGCGCTTCTGTTCGTGACCATCGCCTGGGGGTACAGGCTCGACATGTTACAGCTCACCTTCTCGCAGTCATCCCTGATAACCGGGGCGGGTTATGCCGACGTGCACGCCCTGCTCCCCGCCTACAAGGCCTTAATTGGCATCTCCCTATTCTGTTCCCTGGTGGTGCTGGCCGGAATAGGACGCAGGGGAATACACCTGCTGGCGGGGGGAATAGCCCTGCTGGTGGTGCTGCACCTTGTGGGCACCACCCTCATCCCCTCGGCGGTGGAGCAGTTGGTGGTGACGCCAAACGAGCTCGCCAAGGAGACCCCTTACATATCGAGGAACATCGCCGCCACAAGAAGGGCATTTGGACTCAACAGAATAGAGACCAAGGAGTTTCCCGCAGAACCCACCCTGACCGCAGACGAGGTGTTCAACCACACCGCCATCATCCAGAACATAAAGCTATGGGACAAACGCCCCATCAAGGCCACCTACAAGCAGCTTCAAGAGATACGTCTCTACTACGACTTCCCGTTCATCACCGTTGACAGGTACCGGGTGAACAACCGGCTATGGCAGGTTTTTCTGGCGGGCAGGGAGCTTGAGCTCGACGCCCTGCCCCAGCAGGCCCAGACCTGGGTGAACCAGAGAATCACCTTCACCCACGGCTACGGTATCTGCCTGAGCCCCGTGAACAGGATACAGGGAGAGGGTATCCCAGACCTCTGGGTGAAGGACATACCGCCAAAGAGCAGGTACCCCGAACTGAAGGTGACCCGTCCCGAGATCTACTACGGACTCAAGA
>CAZQJB010000213.1:0-2598 GCA_964593115.1 uncultured Aquificales bacterium | reverse complement strand
CCTTGGATTCTCGGTGGACCCCCACACCCTAAAACTCGCAGACCAGGGGCTTCAACACCTGCACGAGGTGGCGGGAGAGAGGGTGTCAGAAGAGCTCGCCACCATCTTCTCACATCCTTTGAGCCACACCCTATGGATGAAGATGGCGAGAACGGGAACGCTCACCCTGGTCTTTCCCACCCTAAAGGGGTGCCAAGGCGAACTCACAGGAAAGTGGTACGGCTCTGACCTGCTGCTCCACCAGGTGGGGGTGCTCAAGGGGGCAGAGCTGGTGATCTTGAACCTCACAACACTACTACCAGGGAGCTGGAAAGAGCTAAGGCGCCTGCTTGACACCACAGTGGAGGGGAAATGGTCGCAGGGGGCATTGATGAAACTGGCATCGCTCTTCCACGACATAGGCAAACCAGCTTGCCGAAGGCGGCATGGAGAGAAGGTGGTCTTCTGGGGCCACGACAGGAGCGGCGAGGCCATGGTGACAGGGGTTGTGGAGGAGTTGAGGCTGGGCAGGGCTGCCGAGGGGGTGCTGAAGACCCATGTTAGGGAGCACATGCGGATGCACCTGCTGGCCCGTCCAGGAGAGATGTCGAAAAAGGCCAAGGGCAGGTACCTTAGGGACCTGGGAGAAACAGCCCCCCTCACACCCCTGCTCTCACTGGCAGACGCCTGGGCGTCAAGCGGAGAGGTGGGGTTGTTCAACCTGCTACCCTTCGTTGAAGAGATGGTCTCTTTCTACTACAACAACTACCTGCAAGAGGGAGAACCCATGAAACCCCTGCTAAACGGCCACCAGGTGATGAAGCTGCTGGGCATAGGTCCCGGGCCAAAGGTGGGAGAGGCCATGGAGGCCCTGCTGGACGCCCAGATGGAGGGTGAGATAACCACCCCCGAAGAGGCCGAAAGGTGGCTGAGAGCGGCCATGGAGAAAAAGGATGGCTGAGGTAAGATACACAAAGGAGCACTGCTGGGTCAGGTCCTCTGACGAGGGCAACCTGCTGGTGGGGCTAACCCCCCAGGCTGTGGAGGCCATAGGCGAGGTGGTGATGGTAGAGCTGCCCCAGCCTGGCGAGAGAATAGAGTGCAACCAGGTGATAGGCATGGTGGAGTCCGACTCGGTCACCACCGAGCTCTACGCCCCCCTAACCGGAGAGGTGGTAGAGGTGAACGAGCTGCTAATGGACGATCCCAGCATGCTCAACGAAGACCCCATGGGCCTTGGATGGCTAATCATGCTGAGGGCCGAGAATTTAGGAGACCTGGGCAAGTTGCTCAAGGAATCAGCATACAACAAGTTTTTGAAAAAAGAGCTGCTGGTGGGATGACAGAGCAGTCAGAATCACTCTTAATAAATATCTCTTCTATGACCAACATGTAGAATAGTTACAACTTTTTCTTTATCATTGATCTCGTAAATAACCCGGTAATTACCAACTCGGATTCTCCACGCTTCACGAGCAACTAACTTCACACATCCACGGGGTCTTGGATTGCTGGACAGAGTGAGAATAGACCATTTAATCCTCTCATAATCCTTGCCAACTATCTTAGAAAGCTCTTTCTGCGCCCTCCTCAATATGAACAACCTGTAGTTCATTCACGGCTCATTTCTATCTCTTCTATGGCTTGTTCGAATGGAATAACCTCGTCTTCTGAGTCCTTAGCAGCATCATAGGCTCGTATAGATTCCAGCTCTTCAAGTTCAGAAAGAATCCGTTTATACTCCTCCATTGGTAATATCACAGCAATTTTATTTCCCTTTTCATCTGATACGAATTGTGATCTCATACCCCTATCCTCCATAGTTTAATACTAACTTCTCACCACATAGATCCCCATCTCACCAATACCAACCTCTTTAGATTCTACCACCACGATCTCCATACCTTCGAGGATATTCCTCCCCACCTTTATGTCAAGAGTAAAAGCGGGTTACCAATAAAAGTAGGGTTGGTCTGCCCTTTATGGTCCATCCAATTGATTTCGCTGGTTTCGCCTGTCTGGTGAATAAAGAGTCTGGACATTAGCCGTTCTCCTCCCCTACCCTCTAATGATCCCCTTGCCCATGTTGAAGGGTTCCTGCTTTCAAGAACTCTTCAAAAGGTATGGCGGCGGGTCATCCCGCCGCCTGTCGAACCTGTTGTTTCCCTTGGCCTCAGTGGGCCCTGACGAACCTCCCGTCCTTCACCTGCAGCATCACCATGGAGCTCTCAGAGAGGCCGTTGTGGTCCTTGGGCGAGTACTCGAACTTGCCGTTTATTCCCACCACCCCGGCTGTAAAGTTCTCCAGTGCGTAACGAAGGGCCTTTGAATCGCCGGGCTTCACCTTACCCCTCTCAATGGCGGTCTTCAGAAGCATCAAGGCATCGTAAGAGTGGCCTGCAAAGGTCGAAACCTCTTCCTCGTACCTCTCCTGGTAGGCCTTCTTGAAAGAGACAAGGATCTCTTTCTGCGGATCACACCCGCAGAGAGACTCGGCAATCAAGATCTTCCCAGCCGGAAGCACCACCCCCTCGGCAGCCTCTCCTGCCAGCTCGATGTACTTGGCGTTGCCCTGGCCGTGATTCATAACCAGCATTATGCCCTTCTTGTCCAGGCCGG
>CAZQJB010000212.1:0-2604 GCA_964593115.1 uncultured Aquificales bacterium | reverse complement strand
CATTGGCGGTGCGGCTTATCTTTGCCTTCTGTATCTGCTTGAATGCGTTTGGCAACAGCACCGCTGCCAAAATACCGATGATGGCTATCACCACCACCATCTCTATCAGTGTGAATCCCTTATCTCCTGTCCTTCTCATCTACTTGTCCTCCTCTTTCTCTTTCCCCTCTTGTTTTGCCTTGCAATCTCACCCTTACACCTCATTCTGCCTACTCTGCTCTCTTCTTCACCTCCTTTTCTCTTTCTCCCAATGGTGTTTTTTGAGCAAACACCGTGCCGCTTTCTCACGCTATCGTCTCAAGCACTCTATTCTTTACCTGGTATTGCCCATGAGCAGTGTAAAAGTTAGTCTTTACAAACCGGTTTGTCAATGGCCATCTCTCCGTCGCTAAAATAAGCAGGTGACAGAACAGAACGGTGGGTGGTCAAAGTGTGCCAGGCCGAGGGTAAAACTTGCCTTCTTGTCTGTTTTGCCTTAGATTCCCTCTTCAAGTTACTCATCAATATCGAGGCAGATTTGGGAGGAGCAATGACTGTAGATCGCCAGGAGTTGGCCCCGTGCAAAGAGCGCGTCGTTATCGAGGTGCCTTCGGACGAGGTGGATGAAGAGTACGCCAAGGCTTACCAGGATCTCAGGCAGAGGGTGAACGTTCCGGGTTTCAGAAGGGGTAAGGCCCCAATATCAGTGGTGCGGGCCAGGTTCAAGGATTACGTCACCTCCCGCCTGTTGGAGGAGTTTCTGCCCAAGGTTTACGAAGAGGCGTTGAAGGGCGAAGACCTGAACGTGGTAGGCGAGCCCAGCTTCGAGGAGATGGTCCTGGACGAGGGCAAACCTCTGCGCATCGAGATGACGGTAGAGGTGCATCCCCGCATAGAGCTGAAGCGCTACACCGGCTTCACCATAGTGAAGGAGGATGTGCAGGTAACAGAGGAAGAGGTGGACAGAAAGATAGACGACCTGCGCTCTGAGCATGCCACCTTCGAGGAGAGGGCAGAGGGGGCCGAGGAGGGCGACGTTCTCATCATAGACTACCAGGTTTACCAGGGTGAGGCCAGGATGGAGGAGAAGAGCGAAGAGGGCATAGCCTTCACCCTTGGGGGCGAGAGAACCATGCCGGTGTTCAACGAGGCGTTGAAGGGGGCAAGGCCCGGAGACGAGGTTGAGATACCGGTCACCCTGCCCGACAACTACGTGGATCCTGACCTGGCGGGACGCGATGTCACCTTCGCCGTGACGGTGAAAGAGGTTAAGCGCATGATTCTGCCAGAGCTAAACCAGGAGTTCTTCTCGAAGATGGGGGTTGGCAGCGAGGATGAGCTTCGCCAGAGGGTGAGGGAACAGCTTCAGCGTGAGAAGGACGAGATGGTGTGGGACTACATGGTGAGCCAGCTAAAGGCCCACCTGCTGGCGATACACGACTTTCCCGTGCCTCCCAGCCTGGTGGAGTCTGGGGTTAAGAAGGTGCTGGATGACGTGAAGATGCGCTTCAGGGTGATGGGAATGGACCCCGAGGAGCCCGGTGCCATCACCGACGAGATGCGCCGCGAGGCAGAGCGCAAGGTGCGCCGTGACGTGCAGTTCACCTACCTCATACACAAGATAGCCGACAGGGAAGAGGTTAAGGTTGGCGACGACGAGATACGGGAGAAGCTCGAAAAGGTGGCAGACGAGCTGAAGATGCCCGTTGAGCGCGTGGTGGAGTGGATGGACAAGGCGGGCAGGCTCGATGCAATGGCCCTGGACATACTTGAACGCAAGACCATTGAGCATATCTTTGCCCGCTGCAGGTTGCTGACACCTGAGCAGGCAAGGGCACAGGCGCGCCTTGCAACCCAGAGGTTTGGGCGCAGGTTGAGGCGCCGCACCTGCAGGAGGTGATCACCAGGCCATGAGCTTGATTCCCTACGTGATAGAGCAGACAGACCGCGGCGAGCGGATGTTCGACATCTACTCCCGCCTCTTGAAGGACAGAATCGTCTTTCTGGGCACCCCCATAGACGACCACGTGGCCAACACGGTGGTGGCGCAGTTGCTCTTCCTTGAGGCCGAGGACCCCGCAAAAGAGATAGCCATGTACATCAACTCTCCTGGGGGAGTTGTGACCTCGGGTCTGGCCATCTACGACACCATGCAGTACATCAAGCCCCCTGTTGCCACCATCTGCATAGGACAGGCCGCAAGCATGGCGGCGGTGCTGCTGGCCTCTGGCGCCAAGGGCAAGCGATACGCCCTGCCCCACGCCCGCATCATGCTGCACCAGCCCAGGGGCGGGTTCGAGGGCCAGGCCCAGGACATAGAGATTCACGCCAAAGAGATACTGCGCATGAAGGGGGCCCTGGAGGAGATACTGGTGAGACACACGGGACAGAGCAAGCGCCGCATAAAGGCAGATACAGACAGGGATTTCTTCATGGGGGCACAAGAGGCCAAGGAGTACGGGGTGATCGACTCCATAATCACCCACAGGGAGGGGTCTATGGAGGAGGGGGAATAGGATGAGCAACTCCAGGAGGAGGGAGCCCTTGAAGTGTTCTTTCTGTGGTAAGGGAGAGGCCGAGGTGAACCGCCTGATAACCGGCCCAGGCGTTTACATCTGCGACAGT
>CAZQJB010000211.1:0-2606 GCA_964593115.1 uncultured Aquificales bacterium | reverse complement strand
AGGTCTGCAAGCTGGGTGCTGGCGTTCACCGCCTCGGCGGCGCTGCGGGCGGTCTCGTTGCTCACCTCGGTGATGCGCATCACGTTCTCGCTCACGTTGTTTGCAGCAGACGAGAGCTCTTCGGTGGCGGTGGCTATCTGCATCACCATGGACGAGGCCTCTTCGATGCGTCCCAGTATCTCCTTGAAGGCCTCTCCTGCCTCTGCGGCGCGCTGGGTTGCCTCCTCCACCTCCTTGGAGGCCTCCTGCATGGCATTGACAGCATTTCTTACTCCACTGTGGATATTTTCGATGGCCTTCTGAACGTTGCCAGTGGAGTCTGCTGTCTGCTTTGCCAGCTCTTTCACCTCTGCGGCCACCACGGCAAAGCCCTTGCCGGCTTCACCTGCAGATGCGGCCTCGATGGTGGCGTTGAGAGCTAAGAGGTTGGTTTGGCTTGCTATCTCGGCTATCACGTTGATCACCTTGCCTATCTCTTTGCTTCTCTCGGCCAGGTCGTCGATGGAGTCTGCCACGGTCTTTGAGACCTCAGAGGTCTTGTTGATGCTCTCTACTGTGTGGTTCAACACGGTGGAGCCGCTAACGGCCTTCTCTTTTGCGTCGTCTGCCACTTGTGCCGCCTCTGCTGCGTTCTTTGCCATCTCCATGATGGTGGCGCTCATCTGCTCAACCGCGGCGGCGATCTGGCTTGCCTCTTGAGACTGTTCTTCAGCGCCGTTGGACATCTGGTTTAGCACGGCAGAGAGCTCTTCAGATGCCGAGGCCACCTGGTTTGCCACCTCTTGAACCTCGCTGGCCACCTCTTTCATCGTCTGCTGGTTTACCTCGATCTCTTTCTGGGCCTTTTTCTGCTCGGTGATGTCTGCGGCCATGCCCATGGCTCCCCGTATGTTCCCTTTAAGGTCTCTCAAAGGGCTGACCGTACCCAGTATGGTCATTTCACCTATTTCCAGCTCTCTTCGCACAGGCTCTCCGGTACTCAAAGCCTTTTGTGCCATTTCTAAGGTCTCTTTTCCAAAGGCGTCGCCCACGTTCATTCCCACCTTGGCACCCATGGCCTGTGTGTACTTATTGACGAATGTTAGCTTTAACTCCTGGTCTGCCATCCAGAAAGGCATATCTATTCCTTGTTTAAGCGACTGACCTTCTCCGATGACGCCGTCCAACATCTCTTGCAGGGCCTGGGCCATCTGCCCAACCTCGTCGTTGCTGTGCACCTCTATCTCTTTGCTAAGGTCCCCCTTGGCTATGGCCTGTACCACATCCAGGATGTTCCTGAGGGGCACGATGATTCCCCGGCCTATCCAGAAGGCGAAAAGAACGATGATGAGAAGGGAGAAGAGGATGATGCCCGTGATCGTCGTGTTGGCCTTCTTTTCCGCCGAGGCGATGTACCTCTCGTTCTCTTCAACGAGGGAGTTGCTTGTTCTTATTGCTTCATCACGAATCTTGGCGAGATCACTGATGGTTTTCTGGCGGGTTTCCCAGTTCTTCAAAAGGCCTTTAACCAGCCCAGGTAGGGCCTGGACAAAGGAGGCGGTGAGGGTGGTGTATTCATTGTACGATTTTTCTCTGATAAGCCTTGAGAGGGCCTTGAGGTTCTTAACCTCCTTTTGAAGTTCATCAATAGCCTCCTCGTAATGATGGCGCGTGGCCTTGATATCCCCTTTTATTAGCAGTTTCTCGTTCAGGTCTGCCATGAAATCAAGTGCAAGGATCGCTATTTTCTGCGCCCCGTCCTTGAATGAGAGCTTGGTTTCCGGGAAGGTTTCCACGTTTGTGACTGCCAGGCCTTGCTCGTAGGTTATCTTTTTGAGGATCTTCATAGTTTCGTCATCTATCTTGTTTATCCATTCCCGTATGGCCTTAAGCTTCGCGTTCGAGCTTTCTGTGATGCTCACCGCTTCCTTGAACTTTGCCTGGTAGGCTTCGAGGCTCTTCGCAAGGGAGAGCACATCCTGGTTATCAGAGCCTGCCAGGGTTTTCTTTGCCGCTTCTATGTATTCGTCAAGGGACTGCTTGGCGCCCTTGTTTCCGGTTTTGAAGAACTCCTTCTCTTGAAGCACGGCTTGCAAGAGGAGTTTATCCGCCTTCTGGAGTTTATCGTTCTGGATTCGCTTTGTATCTATGCTTCTGTAAACGCCTCTCATGGAGAACGCCGTCACGATGAATAAAGCGAGAACCACACCCACGAGAAGGATGAGCTTATGCTTGATCTTCATGCCTTGTCCCTCCTCCCTCCTCTGTTCATGGATTCATGGGCTGGAGGGTAGGAGGTCCCTCCAGCCCCAATCAGTGCTTTACTTTATCAACTTGTTCAGTTCATCTACCGACAACTTGTCATTGTAAACTCCTGCAGCAACCTGGTAGGGTTGTCCAGGAACCTGGAGAATGTAGGTTATCTTGCGGCTTGGAACCTTCTCCCCCGGCTTGGGCCACCAGTATTCCACCCATCCCCCCTTGGGGTTTTTGGACGCCTCGCAGAGCTGGACGAATAGCATGTTACCTTTAACATCCTTAATGCCCATAAGATTCTTACCCACGAGTTGGGGTTTGATGGGATGGGCCGCAACGGTTCCCTTGTCGCATCGATAAACGAAGATGTA
>CAZQJB010000210.1:0-2617 GCA_964593115.1 uncultured Aquificales bacterium | reverse complement strand
CGTAGGCCTTTCTGGTGACCACCGTAACCTTGGGCACGGTAGCCTCGCAATAGGCGTAGAGCAGCTTAGCGCCGTGCTTGATTATGCCACCGTGCTCCTGGTCAACCCCCGGGAGAAAGCCAGGAACGTCCTCGAAGGTGAGAATGGGTATGTTGAAACAGTCGCAGAAGCGCACGAAGCGCCCGCCCTTGATCGAGGCGTTGATGTCTAGGCAGCCGGCCAAGACCATGGGCTGATTGGCCACTATTCCCACAACCTGGCCGTTCATCCGGGCAAACCCCGTGATTATGTTCTGGCCAAAGTGGGGCTGAACCTCGAAGAAGTAGTGGTCGTCAACCACCGTCTTTATCAGCTCTTTCATGTCGTAGGGCTTGTTGGGATCATCGGGAACCAGGTAGTTCAGGTCGTCGTCCACCCTCTCGGGATCGTCGCCGGTCTCTTTGAAGGGGGGATCCTCCATGTTGTTGCTGGGCAAGAAGCTCATCAGCTCCCTGATCATCAAAAGGCACTCCTCGTCGTTCTCAGAGGCAAAATGTGCAACCCCGCTCGTGGTGTTGTGGGCCATGGCACCTCCCAGAGACTCCTTGTCGATCACCTCGTGAGTGGTCTCCTTGATAACATCAGGCCCGGTTATGAACATGTAGCTGGTGTCCTTCACCATGAAGATGAAGTCGGTCATGGCAGGAGAATAAACAGCTCCACCTGCGCAGGGCCCCATGATGGCGGATATCTGGGGAACCACCCCAGATGAGAGAACATTGCGCAGGAATATGTCGGCGTATCCCGCCAGGCTGATGACGCCCTCCTGGATACGTGCCCCACCAGAGTCGTTGAGCCCGACCACCGGGGCCCCGTTTCTCACCGCAAGGTCCATCACCTTGCAGATCTTCTTTGCAAACATCTCTGACAGCGAGCCCCCAAAGGCTGTGAAGTCTTGAGAGAAGACATAGACCAACCGCCCGTCTATCTTTCCGTAACCGGTGACAACCCCGTCACCTGGTATCTTCTGCTTCTCGATACCAAAGTGGCTGCACCTGTGAACAACGAACCTGTCCATCTCCACGAAGGAACCCTTGTCCAGCAGGATATCTATCCTCTCCCTGGCGGTGAGCTTGCCCATCTGGTGCTGCTTCTCTATCCGGGCCTCTCCACCGCCAAGCATGGCCTTCTCGTTCCGCTCCCTCAGTTCCTGTAGTTTCTCATCGATGCCCATTTCTACCTCCCTGAAAACTTTTCGATGTCGCTGTAATCTGAGCCCTGATACCCCAGCAAAGAGGGGAAAATCAACAAGGCATTGCCAACCTTCTAAACGCCACCGTGAACACCATGCCCTGATAGAAGAGAAATGTTCCCTCTGCACTTGGCAGCCCCTCCCGTAAGGGCCTGATCATAAAGGACCCATCTTCCACCTTCACCTCTGCATCCTGGAACCCCGCAAATAACCCAGTCAAAGGATACTGGAACTTGAAATAGGCCTCTTTTGCAGAGAAGACCAGGGCGGGAGACAGGTGGCCGCCAAGCCATGCACGGTGTTCTGAGGCGGTCATCACCCTCTTGGCCACCATGGACCTAACCCTGTTAATATGCTCCATGTCAACTCCGATGGAGAGGCATGAATCGTGGGGGGTAACGATACAGAAACAGAACCCCTTGCTGTGCGAAATGGATCCCCTGATTTCACGGGGCCAGAGGGGCTCGCCCCTATCTCCCACGCAGATGGGAGAAGGCGGGACTCCCAGCCTCTTCATGGCCATTCTTGCCGCCGTCCTTCCAGCAACGAACTCCTCCCTTCTCTCCATCCCCATGCCACTGGCGCAATGCCCCTCCCGGGGGTAAAGCGGCCCCTGCAGGTAGTTAAAGGGGGCAAAGATACAGGCGGCAAATGAGAGCCTCTCTTCAAAGAACGACTCCACCCTCTCTCTTCCCATTCCCCCTGAGCATGGGGGGAAGGCTGCGTGGTCAGATGTGAGATCACCCATGCCACTCAAGGCGTACGGTTTCAAAGCATAACCCCTCTTCTTGCTTTTCGCTTATTCTATCCCAGCGAGACCGGGCAATCAACACCAGCTTGTTCAATAGAGAGCGGGCAGGTATAAGCCCCCTTTGAAATCCAAACAACATCACCCACAAGGAGGTTACCATGGAAGCCACCATATCCAAGCTATTCTCTCTGGCAAGCGACTTCGTCTGGGGACCGCCCATGCTGGTGCTGCTGGTAGGCACTGGAATCTATCTGACCCTAAGGTTGAGAGGGATACAGTTCAGGGGACTGCTTCACGCCCTCTACCTGGCATTCATCGTGAGAAAGGAAGAAGGAGCAGAGGGTGACATCACCCACTTCCAGGCCCTGATGACCGCCATGGCCGCCACCGTGGGCACTGGAAACATCGCCGGTGTTGCAACCGCCATCTTTTCAGGGGGGCCTGGGGCCCTTTTCTGGATGTGGATGACGGGGCTGTTCGGCATGGCCACCAAGTACGCAGAGGCCATACTGGCAGTGAGATTCAGAGTGCAGGACAAGAAAGGGGAGATGTGCGGTGGCCCAATGTACTACCTCTCCCTGGGACTCAAGAAACCGTGGTTGGGCACCCTTTTCGCCATATTCGCCGCCGTCTCT
>CAZQJB010000209.1:0-2625 GCA_964593115.1 uncultured Aquificales bacterium | reverse complement strand
GGCTTATCTCGGGCCTGCCCTCGAAGAACACCGCCTTCAACACCACCCCTCCCACTATTATCACGTCGCGGCTCACCACCATAACCGATAGCCATGGGGGAACCATGCCCTTCAGAGAGAGTGTGACGAAGGCCCCGTCAAGGATTGCCTTGTCTGCCAAGGGGTCCAGTATTGCACCTAAATAACTGCGCTGGTTCCACCGACGGGCCACGTAGCCGTCGGCGGCATCGGTTAGCGAGGCCGCGAGAAAGACCACCAGGGCAAGGCCGTTGTCCTGGTAGATGAGAAGAGAGATGAACAGGGGCACCACCAGCAGCCTGAGCAGCGATAGCAGGTTGGGAACGGTAAGAATCATCGGTTAGACACCAACTCCCACAGGCGCTGTTTCAGAAAGTCCCTTTCAACGAAGGCGTCTATCTTCACCTGGTAGAGGTCCCCCTTCATTCCCATGAACAAGACCCGGTACTTCAATACGTAGGGGGCAGGGTTACCCCAGATCTCGTCCCTGATGATGGGTCGGTACTTCAGTATGAGCACCGAGGGCAGTATCTTGAACGATTCGTCCCTCACCGCCTGGCTCAAGGCCCGTTGAAGGGCGGCCTGAAAGGCACCGTTGTAATCGGTGTCCACCACCTCGGCCTTGCCCACCGTAACGTGCTCCCCCAAGGAAACCCCTCCCAGGGCAGGTGCCGCACACAGAAAGAGGACGAAAGCCGCCAACAGGGGTATGGCACGGTGCTTCAATCGATCGCCCCCCTCTCTACCAGCTCCACCAGCTTAGGGCGTATGGCCTGCAGGGCCCGGTACCGGTGGCTTATCCTGTTCTTATCTTCAGGTGACAGCTCTGCCATGGTGCGGCCGTCATGGAGCAGAAAGACCGGGTCGTACCCGAAACCATGCTCACCTTTGGGCTCAAGGGCTATTCTGCCCTCGCACCTGCCCTCGGCAAGGTGCTCCTCTCCGTTAGGGCCCACCACCGCCATCACGCACCTGAACCTTGCCGTGCGCCTTTCCATGGGGATGCCTTTCATCTTGCTCAGTAGCAGCATGTTTCTCTCGTGATCCGAGAGACTCTCTCCTCCAAAACGGGCCGAGTGTATCCCCGGGGCACCCCCCAGGGCGTCCACCTCTATTCCCGAATCGTCTGCCAGCGCCCACCAAGAGAAGCGGGCTGCCACCGCCCTGGCCTTGATCAGCGCGTTCTCCTCGAAACTGTCTCCGTCCTCCACTATCCTGGGGGGGTCATCTACATCGAGCAGGGAGACCAGCTCAAGCCCCGGAATAGAGAGAATGCCCTTCATCTCGTCGAGCTTATGCCTGTTTTTTGTTGCAACCAAAAGCCTCATGCCCTCTCCTCGACAGACCGCGAGTTGCCCAAACGGGCTTCCTTTCATATAAGGAGCTGTAATGAAAAGGCAAGCTGTACAATGGGCCATTGCGCTGACGGTGCTTCTCTCTTGCTCAGGGGGGTGGTGTGCCCAGTTGGAGCAGAAGACGGTGGTCACCTTGCTACAAAAGGGCCTTGCCAACGCGGCAGAGAGATTCCTGGGGCCGGTTACACCCTCACCCCAGAAGAGGTTGCTCGAGGCGAGGGTGCTTGCAGCAAGGGGTGAGCTCTCGAAGGGATGCAGGCTGGTCAACGGCATAGACCCCGAGAGCGTGGAGAACAAAGAGGGACTGCTGCTTCTGCAATTGAGGTGCAGGGTGGCCCTTGGGATGCCAGGGGCATGGAGAAAGAGCCTGGCCCTCTACCGTCACAATCCAAAGAGCCCCGCCCTGGCCAAGGCCTTCGAGATGGCACCTCCTCCACCGGGAACCGTGCCATCACGTGAGATCTTGAGAATCATTGGCAAAAGGGACTCCACAAAGGCGCGCCTACTGAGGGCAGAGGCCCTGGCCTCGCTGGGCAAGGATAAGAGGGCCCTATCTATCCTGGAGAGGATAAAGGTGAAGGGCACCACCCCAAAGGCCCTTGCCAGGCAGGTGCTATGGGACAAAGGGGCGCTTTTATGCTCAACAGGCAGGTGCGGCAAGGCGGCAAAGATCTTTCACTCCCTCGCTGAGGGGGCCTCCACACCGGAAGAGGGGGAGAGGTTCGCCGCCGCAGAGGCTGTGGCCCTCTTCAGGCAGGGAGAGTCTGGCAGGGCATTGCATGCGGTATCTGCCATGCTGAAGAGGGGAAATTGCACCGCGGCCCTGCTCCAGAAAGGTTTAGAGGCCCTGGCCCAGGGAGAGCGGTGGAGGGCAGAGCGCCTGCTTAATAAGGCCCTGCAAATGTCCCTCCCCCTCTCGGCAAAGAGACCCCTGAAAAGGCTGCTTGCCACCATCTTCGAAAAGGACGGCAGGGTACTCTCGGCGGTGTCGGTGCTGGAAGAAGAGCAACCCATGAAGCCGCAGACTCCCCCTTTGGATGCCAGGAAGGAGCCGGGCGCTGTCACAGAAGGTCCACTATTGCTCGCAAGGCTACTCAACTGCATAGACCTGGCCCAGGCGGCACGGGACCGGTTGAGAGAGGCGGTCTCTTCCCAGGGCTCTGCCAGGGCCGCAGAGATGCTCTTGGGCGTGAGGGGGGCCAACGGCGAACGGGAGAAGACCCTGGTCTTTCTCATGGAGCACGGCTCCCTA
>CAZQJB010000208.1:0-2658 GCA_964593115.1 uncultured Aquificales bacterium | reverse complement strand
CGTCCGCTCATACTTGGCCTTTCCCATCTCTTCTTCCTCCCTTAACAGCTAAAAAAGCTTTTTCTTAAGGATGTACAGCGCCTTATGTAACCCTCAGGCCGTCTTCTTGCTGATTATCTCCTCCGCTATGTTAGTGGGTACCTCTTCGTAATGAGAGAAATGCATGGTGTACGACCCACGACCTTGGGTCAATGAACGCAGGGTTGTTGCGTAGCCGAACATGTCGGCCAGAGGCACAAAGGCGGTAACATGCTTGATCTTTTTGCGGTCCTCTATCCCCTGGATGCGGCCCCTACGGGAGTTTATGTCTCCTATAACCTCTCCAACGTACTCCTCGGGAACCACCACCTCCACCTTCATTATGGGTTCGAGAAGCACGGGCCTTGCCTTCTTGGCAGCATCCTTGAATGCCATGGAGGCCGCTATCTTGAAGGCCATCTCTGAAGAGTCAACCTCGTGGTAAGAACCGTCTATGAGGGTGACCTTCACGTCCACCACGGGGTAACCGGCAATCACCCCGGTATCCATGGCCTCTTTAACCCCCTTCTCTATGGCGGGCACGTAGTCCTTGGGCACGGCGCCGCCAACTATCTTGTTCTCGAACTGGAAACCACCCTCTTCTAAGGGTGAGAGCTCTATCACCACGTGACCGTACTGCCCCCGGCCACCTGTCTGTTTCACGTACCGGCTCTCTTGCTTCACCGTCTTTCTTATGGTCTCCCTGTAGGCCACCTGTGGTTTGCCCACGTTGGCATCGACCCCGAACTCCCTTCTTAACCGGTCAACGATGATGTCCAGGTGCAGCTCTCCCATCCCCGAGATGATTGTCTGACCCGTC
This sequence comes from uncultured Aquificales bacterium, assembly GCA_964593115.1. Taxonomy (GTDB): domain Bacteria; phylum Thermosulfidibacterota; class Thermosulfidibacteria; order Thermosulfidibacterales; family JALWSI01; genus JALWSI01. The sequence continues at coordinate 1,820 of CAZQJB010000208.1, read as the reverse complement.
TCTTCGTCAACCTTCACCTGGAAAGAGGGATCTTCTTGCGAGAGCCTTGCCAGGGCACCGCCAAGCTTCTCCTGGTCGGCCTTGGTCTTGGGCTCTATGGCAACAGATATGACCGGCTCTGGAAACTCCATGGACTCGAGCACTATGGGGTGATCGGGGTCGCATAGGGTGTCTCCCGTAAGGGTGAGCTTCAGACCCACGGCAGCGGCTATGTCACCGGCCCTAACCTCGCTCACCTCGTTCCTCTTGTTTGCGTGCATCTGCAACAGGCGTCCTATGCGCTCTTTTTTCATACGCACCGAGTTGTAAACGGTGCTGCCGGAACTCATCACACCTGAATATACCCTGAAAAAGACGAGCTGGCCCACGTAGGGGTCAACCATAACCTTGAAGGCCAGGGCGGCAAAGGGCTCGTCCTCAGATGCCTTTCTCTGCTCAACCTCGTCGGTGTCAGGGTTGACACCCTCCACCGGTCTTATGTCAACGGGAGACGGAAGGTAGTTCACCACCGCATCTAAAAGCGGCTGAACCCCCTTGTTTTTGAAGGCAGAACCGCAGAGCACAGGGGTGAACGCCATCTCTATGGTTCCCTTTCTTATGGCGGGTATGAGCTCTTCGGGGGTTATCTCTTCCCCCTCAAGGTACTTCTCCATGAGGGAGTCGTCCACCTCAGAGACCGCTTCGAGCATCTTTTCGCGCCAGTTCTGGGCCTCCTCCATCAGCTCATGGGGTATCTCTTCGTCGTGGAACTTTGCCCCAAGGGTCTCGTCCTCCCAGACTATGGCCTTCATCTCTACCAGGTCTATCACGCCCTTGAACTCACTCTCTGCCCCGTAGGGTATCTGCAAGGGACAGGGCACCGCCCCCAGACGTGACTCCATCATGGAGACCACGTTGTAGAAGTCGGCACCAACCCGGTCCATCTTGTTGACGAAGGCCATACGGGGAACCCCGTACCTGTCTGCCTGGCGCCACACGGTCTCGGACTGCGGCTCAACCCCCCCAACGGCACAGAACACCACCACCCCGCCGTCAAGCACACGTAAGGACCTCTCAACCTCTACTGTGAAGTCAACGTGCCCAGGGGTGTCGATGATGTTTATCTGGCAATTCCTCCAGAAACAGGTGGTTGCAGCAGATGTTATGGTTATTCCCCTCTCCCTCTCCTGCTCCATCCAGTCCATAACAGCCGTACCGTCGTGCACCTCTCCTATACGGTGTGTCTTGCCCGTGTAGTAGAGCACCCGCTCGGTAACGGTGGTCTTGCCCGCATCTATGTGGGCCATGATCCCTATGTTCCTCAGTTGAGTGAGGGGGATCTTACGAGACGACGCTTCTGCCACAACCTCTCCCTTCTACCTACCAACGATAGTGCGCAAAGGCCCTGTTTGCCTCTGCCATCTTGTGTGTGTCTTCCTTCTTCTTTATGGCAACGCCAACCCCGTTGTAGGCGTCTAAAAGCTCTCCTGCCAGCCTTTCTACCATGGTCCTCTCTTTACGGGCCCTGGCCGCAGCAACGGTCCACCTGAGCACCAGTGTCTTCTGCCTGTGGGGGGAGACCTCCATGGGTATCTGGTAGGTGGCGCCTCCTATCCTCCTGGGACGCACCTCGAGTATGGGCTTCACGTTGTCGAAGACCTGGTTGAGAAGCTTCAAAGGGTCCTCTTTGGCCTTGGCCGCCGCCTTCTCGAGGGCCTCGTAGAATATCTTCTCTGCCTTGCTCCTCTTACCGTCTCTCATGAGGTAGTTGATCATGCGTGTTATCATCACGCTTCCGTACTTCGGATCAGGGAGAAACTCCCTCTTTTTTATGCCACCTT
>CAZQJB010000207.1:0-2702 GCA_964593115.1 uncultured Aquificales bacterium | reverse complement strand
TGGGCATAGGATTCCACAAAGAGGTGGACCCACAGCTGGTGGTGGTACCCTCCCTGTCTCTGGAAGAGGGGGCCATAATCCCCTGGCAGAACTCCGACTACTACCGACAGGTGGTGGAGACGGTGGCCGCCTTTTTCGGCATACCCATGGATAGACCCTGGAACGCCTTGAAGAGAAAGCACCAGGAGATCCTGCTTTACGGAAGCGACGAGGCAATCACCTTCTCCTACCGGTGGAAGGGCAGAAGGAGACGCTTCGTGGCGCCCTTCGAGGGGGTGATTCCCAACCTCGCCAAGCGCTACCGCCAGAGTGGTTCAGAGAAGACCAGGGAGGGCATAGAGCAGTTCATGCGCGACGTTCCTTGTCCCAAGTGCAGGGGAAGCAGGCTGAAAGAAGAGATGTTATCGGTGAAGGTTAAGGGCATCTCCATAGCCGATGCAACCTCCATGTCGGTGAAGGAGGCCTTGGAGTTCTTTGGAAACCTCTCATTCTCTGGACACAAGCAGAGGGTGGGAGAGAGAATAGTGAGGGAGATAGTGACCAGGCTAAGGTTCATGGTGGAGGTGGGCCTTGGTTACCTATCCCTCGACCGCACCTCTGCCTCGCTTTCCGGCGGAGAAGGGCAGCGGACGAGACTGGCCACGCAAATAGGGTCTGGTCTTGTAGGAGTCACATACGTTCTGGACGAGCCCAGCATAGGGCTGCATCCCAGGGACAACGAAAGGCTGCTCAACAACCTGAAACGGCTGGCCCACCTTGGCAACACCGTGATCGTGGTGGAGCACGACAGGGACACCATAGAGAGGGCCGATCTGATTGTTGACCTGGGACCAGGCGCCGGTGAGCACGGCGGCCACCTTGTGGCGATAGGAACCCCTGAAGAGGTGGCTTCGTGCGAAGAGTCGTTAACCGGTGGCTACCTATCTGGCAGGCTACAGATGCCGAAAAGGGAGTTGCGCAGGGGTCCCAAGGGATTCTTGAAGGTGAGGGGTGCAAGGCACCACAACCTAAAGGGAATAGACGTGGCTATTCCCCTTGGATGCTTCGTATGCGTCACCGGGGTATCGGGCTCGGGAAAGAGCTCGCTGGTGGTTGACACCCTCTATCCCGCCCTACACTCGCTTCTGAACAAAGAGCCCCTGCCCGCAGGCCCTTTTGAGAAGATAGAGGGACTGGGACACCTTCATAAGGCCATACTGATAGACCAGGCCCCCATAGGCCGAACGCCACGGTCCAATCCAGCAACCTACACAGGTGTGTTCACACCCATAAGGGAGCTGTTCTCTCAGCTACCCCTTAGCAGGGCCAGGGGGTACCGGCCTGGCAGGTTCAGTTTCAACGTCGGTGGCGGGCGCTGCGAGACCTGCAAGGGTGAAGGGGCAATAAAGGTGGAGATGCACTTTCTGCCCGATATCTACGTGCCCTGCGAATCCTGCAAGGGAAGCCGGTACAACAGGGAGACCTTAGAGGTGAGGTACAACGGTAAGAACATCGCAGAGGTACTCGAGATGACCGTTGACGAGGCACTTGCCTTCTTCGAAAACATTCCCGTGCTACAAAGAAGGCTATCCACCCTTGCCGAGGTGGGGCTTGGCTACATGCGGTTGGGCCAGCCTGCCACAACCCTGTCAGGGGGAGAGGCCCAGAGGGTGAAGCTGGCAAAAGAGCTGGGCAAACTCGCCAAGAACTCCTCCCTCTACATCATGGACGAGCCCACCACAGGCCTCCATTTCCACGATATCTCTCAATTGCTTGGCGTTATCGACAGGCTGGTGGAGAACGGCCACACCGTGGTGGTGATAGAGCATAACCTGGATGTGATAGCATACGCAGACTATCTCATCGACCTTGGTCCCGAAGGGGGCGAAGAGGGGGGTCAGGTCGTGGCGTGCGGTACACCGGAAGAAGTGGCATCTGTGGCAACCTCCTGGACGGGAAGATTCTTGAAGAAACACCTTAAAATACAGTGAGTTACACTGCTCAAAGATAGAGCAATCCAAGGTGGGCCAAGCGACCAAGGGGGGTTAGAAGTGATTCTCACAAGGTTACTCACAGGTTGTGCACAACCGGCTGGGAATAGCCCATGTTCCATAGATAACTCGCTAAAAGACAAGACGTTATCTACATACAATCACGCGGACAAGAAAACCATGCCCTTTGCGCGAGGGGAGTGGTGGGGATAGAAACTGGGCACCGAGCAAAAGGACGGGGAGGAAAGTATTGGGCAATAGGTACAAGGACCTGAAATGGGAGGCTACGCTCAGGCTTGCACCCCACCTGCTTCTCCCCATCTACAGGCTATGGTGCTCCACCCTTCGCATAAGCTACGTCAACCGCCAGGTGGAAGAGGAGATGAAGGGCAGGGTGGTGGGGGCATTCTGGCACAACAGGCTGTTCCCCACGGTTCACCTTTACGCCAGGTTCAGACCCATAATCATGGTTAGCCGCAGCAAGGACGGTGAGTTCATATCGAGGATAATAGAGAAGGTGGGCATGGGCACCGTCAGGGGGTCCAGCACCAGGGGAGGGGGCGAGGCCCTGGTGGAGATGATAAGGCTTGCGGATAGCTCAAGGCCCCTGGTGGTGATACCAGATGGTCCAAAGGGCCCCAGGTACCAGGCAAAGGCAGGGGCGGTGGTGGTGGCCCAAAAGACTGGCCTTCCCCTGCTTCCCCTCTCAATGGGCTTCAGTAGGGCCAAACA
>CAZQJB010000206.1:0-2717 GCA_964593115.1 uncultured Aquificales bacterium | reverse complement strand
GTTACTTGTTACTTTAACTAACTATTCTTCTTGTCACGTAGGGTTGCCTGCCCTGGTTCTCGTAGTAGATGCGTATTAGCAGCTCTGCCAGTATTCCCAGGGAGGCGAGCTGTATCCCAAGGATCATCAAGAGAACGGATAGCAGCAGCAGGGGACGGTTGCCGATATGTACCCCGAACAATAGCTTCTCCAGTGACAGGTAAAGGGCCATTAGAAAGCCCAAGGCAAACGAGACGAGTCCCCCAGAGCCGAAGAGGCGAAATGGCCGAGATGAGTACTTGAGCAGAAACACCACCACCATCAGGTCCACAAGCACCTTGAAGACCCGGGAGATCCCGTATTTCGACTCGCCGTGTATGCGTGGGTGGTGCGTTACGGGAACCTCTACCACCCTTGCCCCTATGTGGCTCGCCAGGGCGGGCAGGAACCTGTGCAACTCGCCGTAGAGGGTGAGGTGTTCCACCACCTCTCGGCGGTAACACTTGAGGGTGCAGCCGTAGTCGTGCAGGTGGACGCCGGTCACCTTCGAGATCAGCCAGTTTGCCACCATGGATGGAAGGGTACGCTTCACGAAGGCGTCTTTGCGATTTTTGCGCCATCCGCTCACGATGTCGTAGCCCTCGTTTAGCTTATCGAGCATCATGGGGATGTCTGCGGGGTCGTTCTGCAGGTCTGCGTCGAGGGTGATTATCACCTTGCCAGTTGACTGCCTGAATCCCGCGTCCATGGCCGCCGTCTGCCCGAAGTTTCTTCTGAAGTGGACCACGGTCACCTTGGAGAATGGTTCTTTGGCTATCTTGTCGAGCACCTCGTCTGAGCCATCTGTGCTACCGTCGTCCACGAAGATTATCTCGTATTCCCTGCCTATTCCCTCCATCACCTCTCGTAACCCCTTGTACAACTCCTCTACGTTCTCCCTTTCGTTGTAAACGGGGATAACAACGCTCAGCTCTGGCATCCAACGTCCTCCTCAAATCTTTTTGCCACCGTGTCTTTCTTCTCTTTGCCCTGGAGTATCACCACCTTCTTACCCCACACAACTGCGTCATCAGACCACCAGTATGGGTGTTTGAGGTACCTTTTCAGGTCGAGGACCAGGGGCCTTTCAACGGAGTTCTCGGGGTCCTCGATCATCTCGCCCCGTACCCCTAAGTAGTAGAGAAGGCTTGGGGAGAGGGTATTGTGAAAATAGACCTTTTGCACTTGGGTGCTGTGCATGAAACCCGCAAGGCCCTTCTGGCTCTGCAGCAGGTTCAGGGGACCAATCAGGTTAATGGAGGCCACCCATAGCGAGAATAGCACCAGGGCCGTCAGCATGAACCCCCCTTCTTTCGAGCCTAATCCGCCGGATAGGGTCAGTGCGAGCCCTGCCACTATCAGCCCTGAGAGCATCAAGGGAGAGAGGGGTAAACCTCCCCACGATAGCAGCGCGATGGGGGCCAACATGAAGAGCACACCAAGGCAGACTGGCGCCTCCCTTGGGGACGAGACTGTCCAGACGTGGCCCAGCATGATGGATAAGGGTACGAAGGCGGGCAGGATGTAGTGGGGAGACTTGCTTTTAGAGAGGGAGAAAAAGAGCACCGTTCCCACGAACCAGAGTATTAGAAACCCCCATCCCTTTGGTGTCTCTTCCACAAAGGGTATCCTGAAGATAGAGAGAACCCAGGGAAACGCCCCGAGGGCCAGTATCACCAGGTAATAGAACCATGCCTCGTGGTGTCCCCCGTAGCCGTGGAGAAACCTTTGCAGGTTCTCCCGTAAAAAGAACTGCACCACTCCTTGGGGATACTGGGTGGCCGCCACGAAGAACCAGGGTAACGATAGCACGAAGACCAGGGGCACCCCCCATATTAGGGTTCTCCAGAACGGGGGGCCCGTTCTGAATGTCCGGTAGAGGCCAATGAAGGCCATGGGCAGGCATCCCACGGGTCCCTTGGTGAGAAAGGCAAGGGAGGTGCTTAGGTATGCAAGAACGAGGAAGAAGTTGCCCCCTCCTGCCTGGAACTTCCAGAAAAAGAGCATGGTGGCCGTGCATAACATGGTGAGAAACATGTCGAATATCACTATATTGGAATAGAGCATGAAGATGATTGAGCTGGCCAGTATCAGGGTGGCCATGGCAGCCGCTTGTGGGAATAGAATGGCTGATGCCAGGTAGAATGCCATCACCAGGGTGGCCATGGCAGCAAGCAGGGAGGTGAGCCTCAAGGTGTACTCCCTTAATCCCCCTGAGGTGCAGAGTGCCCCTGTGACCCAGTAGTAGAGGGGGGGCTTTTGCAGCCTGGGCTCGCCGTTGAATGTTGGTACAAGCCAGTGCCCCTCTTGTATCTCCTCTCGCACCACCTCTGCGTTGCGTCCCTCGTCGGGATCCCAGAGGGGACGATGGGCAAGGCCTCCTATCATTCCAAACCCGAACAGAATCGCCATGAATATGGGGATAACCCTCGACGCCACGGCTTAGCCCCAGAACTCCTGCAAAGAGTGCGTATCTCCCTCTGCCATCAGTATCACCACCTTGTTGAAATACTCTCCGCAGTCCTCGCAGTTCCACTGGTAGATTATCCACGACTGTTGTCCCAGGGGTATCTCTGAGATGTCGCCCTCGATGAGGCGGGTGCCACCGCAGTATGGGCAGAAGAGAGGGCTATCTTTTTCCATCTCGCCTCCTCACCACCAGGTAGAGTGTTGTGAATAGCAATACGTTTCCCACGAGC
>CAZQJB010000205.1:0-2770 GCA_964593115.1 uncultured Aquificales bacterium | reverse complement strand
CTGCACCTCCCACTGCCCCGAAATAGACGCACTTGTACTTGACACAGGCATCTATCACCTCTTTTGCCCTGCCTCCCTTGCCTATCATTCCTTTCAGGCCAAGGGCTATGAGGCGTGGAGAGTAGGGATCCATGCGGTAGCTGGTGGTGGGACCAGCAGAGCCTATGGGATTGCCGGGTTTTGCAGGAGAAGGTCCCACAAAGTAGATAACCTGCCCCTTCACATCGAAGGGCAAGTCGTCTCCTCTGTCCAGTGCCTCTACCATTCTCTTGTGAGCAGCATCGCGACCGGTATAAATAACCCCGGTGATGAGCACCGTGTCTCCTATCTTCAGCTTCTCGACCACCTCGTCCGTCAGGGGTGTGGTCACTCTGATGTAATCAGACATTTTTCCCCTCCTTTCCGCCTAAATGGTGGCCGACTTGTGGCGGGCAGCATGACAGTTGATGTTAACCGCCACAGGAAGACTGGCTATGTGGCAGGGCTCCATCTCGAAATGGACTGCAAGGGCGGTGACACGACCACCCCATCCCATTGGACCACTGCCTATCTTGTTTATCCTCTCGAGCAGTTCCTCTTCAACTGCGGCAAGCTCGGGATCAGGGTTCTTGGAACCAATGGGTCTGAGCAGGGCCTTTTTGGCAAGAAAGGCGGAGCGCTCGTAGGTACCACCCACGCCGATGCCCACGGTGATAGGTGGGCAGGGGTTACCACCACACTCGGTGACACGCTTGTAAACGTACTCCTTCACACCCTCGAGACCGTCTGCAGGTTTCAACATCATAACCCTGCTCATGTTCTCGCTTCCACCCCCCTTGGGGGCCACTGTGATATGTATCTTGTCTCCGGGAACAACCTTGTAGTGGATAACGGCAGGGGTGTTGTCACCCACGTTCGCCCTGGTGAAGGGATGGCAGGTGGACTTTCTTAGGTATCCCTCTTTGTAACCCTGCCTCACACCCTCGTGTATGGCGTCCCAGATGTATCCACCCTCGAAATAAACGTCTTGTCCCACCTCGATGAAGACCACGCCGAGACCACAGTCCTGGCAGATGGGAACCTGTTCCCTGCGGGCTATTTCGGCATTCTCCAGTATCTGCTGGAGCACCGACCTGCCCACGGGAGACTCTTCTCTCTCGAGTCCCGCTTTGAGGGCATCGTAAACGTCCTGGGGCAGGTTGTAGTTGGCGTCGATACACAGGTTCTTGATGGTCTCTGTGACCTGTGCAACATTCACCTTTCTCATTCTGCTAAGCTCCTCTCTTCGTATCCTACCAATCTCGCTTATCCGTTCCCAACGTGACGCGGGAGGGCGGCATGCCCTCCCGCATAGACGCCTTATCTTTCAAACCTTACCGCTATTTCACGTACCCCATCTTCTTCATGGTATCCACTAATTCCTGGACACCGGCAGCAGACTTCTGAAGGGCAGCAAGCTCGTCGGCTGAGAGCTTGAGCTCCACAACCTCTTCCACTCCCTTGGCACCGATAACCACGGGCACACCCACGTAGAGACCGTTGATTCCATACTGACCTGTGCAGTAGGCAGCACTGGGAATCACCCTCTTCTTGTCCTTTATCACGGACTCGACCATCTCAACGGTACCCAGGGCAGGGGCATAGTACGCAGAACCGGTCTTGAGAAGCTTGACTATCTCGCCCCCTCCCATCCTCGTCCTCTGGATCATTGCATCCAGCTTCTCCTGGGAGAGCTTGCCGTTCTCCACCATCTGGGCAAGGGATATACCGTTGATGGTGGTGTATTGGGGCAGGGGAACCATGGAATCACCGTGGCCACCCAGCACCATGGCGTTCACGTCTTTTGCGGACACACCGAGCTCCATGGCGATGAAGCAGCAGAAGCGGGCGGAGTCAAGGGCACCTGCCTGGCCAAACACCCTCTCGTGTGGGAACCCGGTAACCTCCCTGGCAAGGTAAACCATGGCATCAAGTGGATTGGACACCACGATGAGGATGGCGTTGGGGGAGTACTTGGCCACCTGCTCACAAACGGCCTTCATGATCTTGGCATTGGCATCAAGCAGGTCGTCACGGCTCATGCCGGGCTTTCTTGGAAGACCCGCAGTGACAACAACCACGTCGGAATCTGCGGTGTCCGCGTAATCGTTAGTACCAACGAGGTCACAGTCCCAACCCTCGAGAGGAAGGGCCTCCCTCATGTCAAGGGCCTTACCCTGGGGCATACCCTCGACGATATCAATAAGAACCACATCGCCCAGCTCTTTGGTGGCACAGAACCACGCAACGTGCTCACCAACGTGACCTGCACCAACTACCGTGATCTTCTTACGTGCCATTTAGCACCTCCTATTCTACTCGAAGCCCAGGTTTCCCAGGGTCTCCGGTTTTGATTCCAGACCAAATTTCCATACCAACAACCAGATTCGCCTTCTCTCAATCCCTAATATCTCCTACCTACGCACCAAGCCTTTAAAAAACCCGGTTTTATTTCTTTCTCGCGAACCCTCCCTTGTTCTCTCTCCTGGAGTGCGTGAAAGATATCACTTGTGCAAAGTGCCAGTCAACACCTTATCCCAAGCATTTTTAGACAGTAATGGCTCACGGGAAGCACCCTAACATCTTGGGTTCAATAACAAATATTATACCATATTTTGTGCATACACAGGTACTCGCGATGTGCGGACCAGCAGGTAGAGAAGAAAGTCCCGAATAAACATCAAAAAGGGGGCCAATACGGCCCCCTTTCTCTTTTGCTGAACGGCCAAGCCTCAGATGGAGTCGATGATAG
>CAZQJB010000204.1:0-2778 GCA_964593115.1 uncultured Aquificales bacterium | reverse complement strand
AGTTGACCAGTACACCTGAACAGTCGGCGTACCTCGCTCTCCCATCCTTGGTTAGCAGCCTCAACACCACCCGGTCCCACTCCCTCACACCGTCTAAAAGCCCCTGGATCTTCTCTTCTGCAAGGTGCAGGTCTTGCGGATGTACCAGGTCAGCCAGCCTCATGCCGCCCATGATCTCTTCGGGCTCGTAACCCACGATCTCGGCTGCTGCCCGGTTCACGTAGAGGTACCTGCCGTCCTCAACCCCAAAGACGTAGATTCCCGCAAGAGACTTCTCAACCAAGGCCCTGAACCGGGACTCTGACTCCTCCAGCCGCTGGTTGGCAGCACGCACCTTGGAGACGACCACCGCGAGAAGGGCAATGAGACCAAGCAGAACCACCAAGATGGCCATGGCAACCCACACCGCCTGTTTGTGCTCCTGGTAGAGACTCTTTGGGCGATTCAGCACAATGCTTCCCTTGGGAAGGGCCGACAGGGGTATGCCAAACCTATTCAGTTGGCGGTAGTCGAACATGTACCTGGTGTAAGTGCCCTGCCCTATGGTAATACTGGAACAGGGCTTGCCGTTCAGTATCTCCAGGGCCATGGTGCCCGCCTCCCTGCCCTGCTCAAGGCCAGACACCATGCACCCGCCCACTATCCCATGTCCTAACAGGTAATCCCACATGCTGTAAACGGGGGCCTTACTTAAATCACAAACCTTTTTAAGACTCTCCAACATGGGCAGGGATATCCCTTCCTGACCCTTGAACTGTAAAGAACCGGCAATCACCACGGCATCAGGGGGGATCTTTTTCACCTGCTCAAGCACCTGCGAGAGGTACTTGCTGCGCACGAAGACCGTCTTGTCAGACACCCCAAGCCAGCCAGCGGCATCAACTATCATCTGCCGGTTCTTCTCGGCGGTGACGGTGTTGTCGTCCAAGATGACGTAGATTCTCTTTGCGTTCTTGTGCAGGTCGAGGGCCAGGGTGAGGGTCGCCAGGGTCGAGTCTGTCTCTGGAACCCCAGTCACCAAGGGGTCGCCCCTCAACATGCCCCTGTTAAAGTTGTTCACCCCGCAGAAGACCAAGGGCACCCCTTTGAAGAGTCTCTTGTGGTACTTCACCGCGAAGTCCAGGGCGTTGTTGTCGGTAACGATCACCACGTCGAGCCTCTTATTGCCGTACTTGAACCTGTAAAGCTCAAACAACATGCGCTGGTACTCTGGGGTAGGTGAAAAGCGCTTGGTGTCCATGAACTCCACGAAGATGTGAACGTTCTCAAGAACGCCCAGCACCTCCCTTATCCCCTTCTCCTCCTTCTCTGTCCAAGGGTAACCTGGGTGGTAAGAGTGTATGATGAGAACGTTCTTCTCCTTTGCCCCCATGGCCACGGAGATGGGGAGCAACACCACCAGCACCATGAACAGGGATACACCAAGAAAGAAGACCTTTCTCAATCACACCTCCTCTTCTCCTCACAGTCGTCAGCTAAAAAGCGACACCACTTCAGGTTAATAAATTCCCCTTGCCAAAGATTGCAAGTCCCCGCAATCTCTCGTGGTGAGAAACATCGCTTGAATCTAAACAGAAACCACCTATACTCAAACAAGATGTCAGCAAAAGAGGCCATACTTTGAGAAGGCGTTGCCTGGCCATTGCGGGAGTGGCCATGGGGCTGCTGTTGCTGGCCCTTGCCAAGAGCGCTTACGCCGATGCGCTATCGGTGGAAGACTGCATACACCTGGCATTGAGGCGTAACCCTTACGTCCAGCAGTACCGCTCTGGAATAAGTGCCGCCAGGCCCCTGAAGTGGGAGGCGTTCTCGGGGTTCTTGCCCCAGGTGTACATTGAGGACAGTCTGAGCAGGACCGGGTTCGAGGGGGTATCCCCCTACTACCGCCAAGAGTCAGAGGTGGTGATGAGCTACAACCTGTTCGCAGGGGGAAAGACCCTGAACTCGTTAAAAGAGGCCGAGAGAGAGATTGGGGCTTCAGAGCAGCGCTACCGCCAGGCAGTGGTGGAGACCGCCTACAGGGTGGCAGAGGCCTTCTACACCCTGGTGGAGAAGAAGGAGATGGTGAAGGCCGCCAGGGACGACCTGAAAGACGCCCAGACCAACTTAGGGCTTGCAAGGGCACAGTTTAAGCAGGGGCTCTCCCCCTACGCAGACGTGATCAAGGCCAAGGCAGGGGTGGCAAACGCCAGGTACAAGTTGACCCAAAGGCTCAAGGAGTACTACGTGGCCCAGGGCGAGCTGAACAAGGAGATAGGCAACCCCGTGATGGAGAATGTTGAGACAACCGGCGGGTTCGGAAACGAGACCAGGGATACGCCCACTGACTTCGAGGGCCTGGCAAGACAGGGGCTCAGCAGCAACCCACAGATTGCCGAGCTAAGGGAGAACCTGAAGGCCGAGATAAACAGAAAGCGCAAGGTTTACAGCGAGTTTCTGCCTTCCCTTGACTTCAACTGGTACTACGGATGGCAAGACACCTCTTTCCCACCCAACGATTACAACCAGTGGGAGTGGACCCTGACCTTGAAGATCCCCCTCTTCTCGGGTTTTGCAAGCAGGGCCAGGCTTGCCCGCGAGAGGGCCATGGTGGAGTCCATGGAGTACGAGCTGGAATGGGAGAAGAGAAAGGTCACCCAGGAGATATGGAGGGCGTTCCAGGAGCTCAAGGCAGCCAAGGCCAACGTAGAGCAGTCAAAGGCCTACCTGGACAGTGCCCTGGAGGACCTTCAGATCACCCAGGGGCGCTACAAAGAGGGATTGTCAAACATGGTGGAC
>CAZQJB010000203.1:0-2795 GCA_964593115.1 uncultured Aquificales bacterium | reverse complement strand
TGCAAACGGACACTCTGTGGGCTTCATAAACGCTTTATTTACCGCAACCTCTGCCGTATGCGTCACAGGATTGGTGGTGGTGGACACCGGCTCCCGATTCTCCCTTGCGGGTCAGCTTGTGATACTGGTGTTGATCCAGCTTGGCGGGCTTGGAATAATGACCTTTTCTACCTTTTTCTTGTCGCTTGGGGGAAAGAAGCGCGTCTCTTTGAGAGAGAAGATGATGATTCAAGATGCCCTGAACTACTACGACACCGAGACCCTTTTTCAGCTGATACGCAACATATTTCTGTTCACCTTGCTCTTCGAGGCGGTGGGCACGTTGATGCTGCTTCCCTCCATGTCCCACGAGGTGGGCTGGTCAAAGGCACCCTACTATGCTGCCTTTCACGCCGTTTCGGCCTTTTGTAACGCGGGTTTTGGGCTATTCTCTGACAGTCTCTCCCGGTTCAGGGGAGATCCCCTTTTGAACTTCACGGTGATAATGCTGATAGTGCTGGGGGGAATCGGTTTTCCCGTACTTTACCAGCTCTGGAGGGGGTTTTGGAAAACGGGTCACCAGACCGGTGACAGGATGGGGCTCTCTTTTCACACAAGGATAGTGCTAAGGGCGACCCTGGTGCTCATCGTCTCGGTCTCTTTGCTCATCCTCTTTTTCGAGAGGCACGGTATCCTGGCGGGGTTGTCGTGGAATGAGAGGTTTTGGGCTGTTCTGTTCCAGGCGGTTACGCCGAGGACAGCGGGTTTCAACACTGTTCCCATTGCCAAGTTGAGGGAGCCCACACTGCTCGTTATCACCTTGGCCATGTTCATAGGTGCATCGCCGGGAGGGACTGGTGGAGGTATAAAGACCACCACCTTCGTTGTGGTGATCTCTTCCATCTGGGCCACCATCAAAGAGAGCAAACAGACGGTGCTGATGAAACGCACCATTCCCCCCAGGGTTATCTCAAAGGCCTTTGCTATCTTCTTCATTTCACTCTGCCTGGTGGTCTTCTACACCATATTTATTCTCGAGATAGATCCTCGATTCTCAATCACACAGGTCTTCTTCGAGGTGGTGTCTGCTTTTGGAACCGTTGGACTCTCAACGGGGATAACTCCCATGCTATCTTCTGCCTCAAAGTTCTTCTTAAGCCTGCTTATGCTTGCAGGCAGGGTGGGGCCCTTGACCATAGTGTTGGCACTGGCCCACTCAGGCGAGCCTCCCCCAGAGATACGCTATCCCGAAGGTAAGGTGATGGTGGGATGAGCCTGGCCCATGACATACTGGTGAGAAGCCTGATGCTACCTGTATTGCTCACCCTATCTGCCCTATTTTCGGGAAGCGAGACGGCACTCTTCTCTTTGACCTCTATTCACCTTTGCAAGTTGGAGGAGAGGCAGGGTATGAGCGCCCGGGTGCTTAGGTCGTTATTGCGTGACCGAGAGGGCCTGCTTAGCACCGTGCTCATTGGAAACGAGATCGTGAACGTGGCATCCTCTGCCACTGCTGCGTCCATCGCCATGGAGCTCTGGGGAGACAGGTACATAGGGGTGGCAGTGGCGGTTATGACACTGGTACTTGTGTTTTACGGAGAGATGTTTCCCAAGTCGTTGGCCATTCGCTATCCTGTCCAGTGGTCCCTGGCGGTTTCGATACCCCTAAAGGGTTTTTACTTGTTGATTATGCCTTTTAGGGTGTTTCTTGCTATGCTGGCCAGCCTGGTATCATCGAAGGGCGAAGAGAGGAGCATCATGGAGAAGGACCTGAAGGTGCTGGTTGACGTGGGGGCCAGGGAGGGTGGCATAGAGAAGGAAGAGCGCCAGATGATTCACAATGTGTTCGAGTTCACCGACACCACCGTGGACGAGGTGATGACACCTGCTGCCGAGATGGTGACCATCGATATAAACACCCCTCCCCGGGAGGCTTACGAGAAACTAAAAGGAGTGAGCTACAGGGCTGTGCCCCTCTACGAGGGTAGCAAGGACAGGATAGTGGGCCTGCTCTACCTGAAAGATATTGCTGGCATACCCTTTGGGATAAGCGAGATAACCCACTTGCGCCAGGTTATGCGCGAGCCCTACGTGGTGCCCGAGAGCAAGCCCATCACCGACCTGTTGAAAGAGTTTCAGAAGAACAAGAAGCACATGGCAATAGTGGTTGACGAGTACGGGGGCATAGAGGGCCTGGTCACCCTCGAGGACATACTTGAAGAGATAGTTGGCCGACTTGCCGACGAGTACGAGGAGGAGGACAAGGACGACTTCATCGAGCTACCAGACGGCTCGTTTCGCCTCTCTCCGTTGATGGATATAGACGAGCTGGTTAAAAGGTTTCCCCACCTGAAAAATGATCCGTCTTTTCCCTGCGAAGAGGTGGATACAGTTGGGGGACTGGTCTTTCATCTGGTTGGCCATCTTCCCGAGGTTGGAGAAGAGATAGTGGTGGGAGACCTCCGCTTCAGGGTTGAGGGGGTTGAGGGCACCAGGATAACCAGATTGAGGATGTGGGTGTTAGGTGGTGCTTCACCGGAGGAGAGGCCTTGAGGTTTCTCGGTACCTCTGAAGCCAACTTTGATGATCCTAAACCTGTTAACCTGCTGGGAGTGCCCTTGGATTGCACCACCTCTTTCAGGCCGGGCACACGCTTCGCCCCTGAATCCATACGCTTTCACTCTGATGGTTTAGAGAGTTACAGCCCCGTTTTAGATGCGGATCTTGATGAGCTTTCCATCGGTGACCTGGGAGACCTTCTGCTGCCTCCAGGTGGTCTCTCTCGCTCTTTGGAGATGATCGAGAACGCCGTGTCG
>CAZQJB010000202.1:0-2809 GCA_964593115.1 uncultured Aquificales bacterium | reverse complement strand
CATGGAGGAGAGGTTTATCGAGAAGGGGATACTGAGAGAGAACGATACGAGAATCGCCCGGATAGGCATGCCCAAGCTCGACGGCCTTGTTGACGGTACCTGGAGCCATGAGAGGGCCAGGTCTTTTCTTGGTATATCTTTTGAAGATAAGGTGGTTCTCTACGCACCCACCTGGGGGTCAGGCTCATCCCTTGAGCTATTTGGAGAGCAGGTGGTTAAGGTGTGCCAAAGAGAGGGTTTGAGGCTTTTGGTGAAGCTCCATGACCACACCCTGAGGGATCCAGCCTGGAGTGAGCGCCTCTCTGAGTGGGAGGCCAGGGGCGTCGTGATCTACCGAGACCCTGACGTGGTGCCGGCCATGGCGGCAAGCGACATGCTGGTCTCTGACATGAGTTCTGTGGCAAACGAGTACCTTTTGCTCAACCGCCCCCTCGTCACCATTCGCCCCCCTACGTACCAGCACAGGTATGGTGATACCGCAGACGTGGAGTCGTGGGAGAATACAGGGGCCCTGTTGGTGGAGAACGTGGGGGGGCTTAGGGAGGCTATGCTGTATGCAGTTGAGCATCCCTGTAAGAATAGCGAGAGGCGCGTGGCAATGGCCAAAAGGCTGTTCTACAACCCAGGGGGGGCTACCAAGCAGGCGGTTAAGGTGCTAAAAGGCCTTCTCGATGAAGACGATTGAGTCGAGGCGGAATCGCCACGGGTGTTGGGGCATCTCTTTGGTCCTCTGTGCCTTTCTGGAGGTATCATGCAAGCGGTGATACTGGCGGCGGGCCAGGGGAGGCGGCTGCTGCCCCTTACAAGGGAAATTCCCAAGTCTCTGCTTCCCGTCTCTTCAGGTGGTGACACCATACTGGAACTACAGGTGGGTATTCTCGAAAGCCTGGGCGTTGACGAGATAATCGTGGTTGTGGGCCACGGCAAAGACAGGGTCTTCTCAACCTTAGGCCCCAGGGTAGCTTACGTTGAGAATCCCGACTACCTGAGCACAAACTCCATCTACTCATTCTGGCTTGCCAGCGACATGGTGGGTGAAGACACACTCATCTTGAACGGGGACGTCCTTTTCCATCCAGATGTGGTGGGTATGCTTCTCGATTCTTCCCACGAGGCGGTGCTCTCTGTGGACACCGGGGCAGAGCTTGACGACGAGAGCATGAAGGTGAGGCTGGAAGGTGAAAGGGTGGCAGAGATAAGCAAGAGAATAGATCCCCGCGTGGCCCAGGGGGAGAACCTTGGGATAGTGAGGTTTAGGGGTGATGGGTTGTTGATGTTGAAACAGACGGTCTCCCGCATGGTGGAGAGTGGTGATGTGAACAGGTGGATTCCCGCCGCCTTCCAGGGTATGCTTGAGGTTCACCCTGTGTATGCTGTGGACGTTAGGGGGCTTCCGTGGATAGAGATAGACTTTGTTGAGGACCTCGAGAAGGCCCGTAACCACATTTTTTCGAAAATAGCGGGAGAGTTGCGGCTATGAGGCGTTACTACCTGCCAAGGTACACCGGTAGGGTATCGGGAATCTACCGTAGGTTGCTGAAGAAGGAGCGGCCACTTCCTGACTTTCCGAGGGTGGTGCAGATCCAGACCCGTACCGGGTGTAATGCCAGGTGCGTCTTCTGTCCCAATTCCATGCTTGCGGCTAAAATAGCCCCCTTCGAAATGGACTGGGAGCTGTTCACTAAGATCGCAGACGAGATAACCTCACGGCCAGTGGCACGCATAAGCCCTTACCTGATGAACGAACCCCTGATGGACAGGGAGATAGGCAAGAAGATACGCTATTTAGCCGAGAGGAAGCGCCCCGGCACGGTGATAAAGATAAACTCGAACGGGGCACTATTGGACGACGAGATGGGCGAGCAGCTCATCGAGTCCGGGCTCGACAGGATAAACTTCAGCGTTCACGGGATAAGGAAGGAGACCTACGAGTCCCAGATGGTGGGCATGAGGCTAAAGAGGGTCCTGGAGAATATCGACAGGTTCCTTCAGTTGAGGGAGAGCAAAGGGAGCACCAGGCCCAGGGTTAGGGTCACCATGGTGCGCACAAGGGCCATCGAAGAGGAGCTTGACGAGATAATGGCATACTGGGGGTCGAAGGGAGTGAAGGTGAATATTCGTCCCCTGGAGAACAGGGCCCAGAGGGAGATTGCCACCAGGGGTATAAACCCTAAGAGGTGGAGGCCCTTCACCTTCTGCAACAGACTCTTCGAGCAGGCCTATGTATTGAGCAACGGAGACGTGGTTCTATGTTGCGTGGACTGGGAGCGCACCACCATCCTGGGTAACCTGAGCAACCAGAGCCTTTACGATATCTGGAACAGTGAGCGTTTCATGGAGATAAGGCGTCGGTACCTGCATGGAGACCTTGATGGCCTGCTCTGCAAGGGGTGCCTCACCCTGTGATCACACGTTGAACCTGAAGCTTACGATGTCACCGTCTTCAAGCACGTAGTCCTTGCCCTCTAACCTCACCTTGCCGGCCTTCTGGGCCTCCTTGAAGGTTTTGTACTCCATGTGGTCCTGGTAAGACAGCACCTCTGCCCTGATGAATCCCCTCTCTATCTCCGAGTGGATCACCCCTGCGGCCTTCTGGGCGGTGGTGCCCCTCTTGATGGTCCAGGCCTTCACCTCGTCCTCTCCCACTGTGAAGAAGGAGATGAGGTCTAATAAGGAGTATGACTCCCTGATGAGGCGATGGGTTGCGGGCTCTGCTATTCCCATCTCTTTTCTGAACCCCTCTGCCTCCTCTGGGGGGAGTTCGAGTATCTCGGTCTCGAGCTTGGCGTGCACCTCTACCAAGGGTATC
>CAZQJB010000201.1:0-2810 GCA_964593115.1 uncultured Aquificales bacterium | reverse complement strand
GAAGAGATAAAAGATAATAAAGTTGGTACCGGTGCGTTCGGAGAAGGTGTTAAAATCAGTAAATTAGAATCAATTCATTTTGATTTTGACAGTTATACGGTAAAACCGGATGCACAGGAAATATTAAAACATCATGCCAAATGGTTAAAAACACATCCTACTGTAAAAATTAGAATTGAGGGGAATACCGATGAAAGAGGTACCGAAGAATATAATATGGCTTTAGGTGAGAACAGAGCAAAAGCGGCAAAGGAATATCTTGTATTACTCGGTGTACCTTCAGATAGAATTGAAATTGTGAGTTACGGGGAAGATAATCCCATTGATTCAGGGCATAACGAAGAGTCTTGGGCAAAAAACAGGCGAGACGATTTTGTCCAGTTGGCCCAAGGGGATATTAGCAGGGGTGGGTTTAGAAACGCCGTTATTTTATTTGGCCTCTAATCCTTGCGGTGACCACCAGGGTTGACAGAATGCCGGTTAGGGGTATCATCTTTAACCAGAATGAGAACCTTTTGAGGAGCAAGGGGTTCTACCTTGATACCCAGGAGGATAGTATGGCGTCAGAAGATGTGGTCATCCTTAACGAAGAGAACTTCGAGAACGAGGTGATCAACGCGTCGGTGCCGGTTCTCGTTGACTTCTGGGCCGTGTGGTGTGGCCCGTGCTCGATGATTGCGCCGGTGGTTGACGAGATAGCAAAGGATATGAAGGGTAAGGTGAAGGTTGGCAAGGTGAACGTGGACGAGAGCCCCGGACTGGCAGGTAAGTACGGAATCAGGGCTATTCCCACACTGCTGATCTTCAAGAACGGCCAGGTGGTTGATCAGATCATCGGTGTTCAGCCGAAAAACTCCATTGTGGCTGCCCTCACCAGGGCGGCCCAGTAGAACTACCGCGAGGAGGTGGTGAGGTAGATGCCTATCTACGAGTTTCTTTGCAAGGACTGCAAGGAGAGATTCACTAAGCTGGTTCTTCCAGGCAAAGAGGAAGAGGGAGAGGTCACCTGCCCCAAGTGCGGGGGTAAGAACACCCAGATGATACCCTCAGCCTTCTCAAGCTCCACCTCTTCTGTAGGCGTCTCCTCTTGCGCACCTTCAGGGTGAAGCATAGGGTAGAGCCGGGCAGGTTGTCCGGCACGGTGCGTATTCTGGCGATAGACTATGGCAGGGTTAGGGTGGGGATGGCAGTGGCCCATGAAACTGCCGGGATTCCCCGCCCCTTGCCGGTGGTGCACCTCGATACCGGTTTCTGGGCAATGTTAAGGGATGTGGTGAGCCAGTGGGAGGTGGGCCGCATAGTGGTTGGACTCCCCCTAATTAAGGGCGGTGAAGAGGGGGAGATGGCGGTTGAGGCAAGGGAGTTTGCCCAAAGGGTTCAAAGGGAGACCCAACTACCAGTGGAGCTTTGGGACGAGGGATTGACCACCTGGGAGGCCAAGGGGGTTTTGAGAGGCAGGGGGGTCTCCGAGAGGCGGCAGAAGGGTAAAAGGGATAGCGTCGCCGCCGCCCTGCTCTTAGAGAGATACCTGAAAACACGGGTGGGCCGTTAGATGTCCCTTATTCTCGTGATCGACGTTGGAAACACCAACATCGTATTCGGGGTGTACAAGGGGGAGACCCTTTTGCACTCCTTCAGGATATCCACCCGCAAGAAGAACACCTCCAGCGAGTACCTTGTTATGCTGCACCAGCTTTTCCACCTGTTTAAGATCCCCACAAGCGAGATATCGGGCACGGTGATCTCCAGCGTGGTGCCCCCCCTGACCGAGGTACTGCAAGAGACCCTGAGGGAGCTGACATCCACAGAGCCCCTGGTGGTGGGCCCTGGGATAAAGACGGGGGTTCCCATAGCGGTTGACAATCCACGGGAGGTGGGCACCGACAGGATAGTGAACACCGTGGCCACCTACACAAAGTACGGGGGGCCCGCCATCGTGGTGGATCTGGGAACAGCCACCACCTTCGACGTGGTGTCAGGCACGGGAGAGTACCTTGGAGGGGCCATATCCCCTGGAATAGGTATATCCATGAACGCCCTGTTCAACGAGACGGCCCAGCTTCCAAGGGTAGAGATAAGGGAGCCGTCCAGGGTGATAGGAAAGAACACCGTTGAGAGTATGCAGTCTGGAATATTCTACGGTTATGTCTCGCTAATAGACGGCATGATTGTTCGACTTAAGGCAGAGCTAAGAGAAGACGCACTGACGGTGGCCACCGGGGGACTGGCCCCCTTGCTGGCCACCGCCTCTCACTGCATAGACAATGTGGATACTAATCTCACTCTTGAGGGACTACGGATCCTCTACGCAAAGAATCGACAATGAAGTCCACCGAGGTCTCTTTGCCCTCCTTGAGCAGCTCTTCGAGCCCCTTGATGTCACTGAGGTCGTTTATGTCCATCTTTCTGCTCTTGCAGAGCACCCTCAGGGCGTTTATCCTCGATGAACAGGCCTCTCTCAGCTTCTCCCTGAGCTGATCAGGATTCACGTCCAGCACCTCGCAGCAAAGCTCGAACCTGAGTATGCTGCCGTTGTCTGGGTTGAATACCCATTGGTAGGCGCTGGTCCAGTCGGCAGTCTTCTTGCGATTCTCTGCTATGGGTTTCAGCAGGTCGATGATGGTTCTCTCGAGAACCGCCTCGGCCACCCTCTTGTATCTCTTCAATTCCCTCTTGCCTCCTTCCAGGAAGGATTCAGGTTCTGTTCTTTATTTGCATCCCCCGCAGCTCTTGCACCCCATTGATGAGCAACTGGACGATGTTGACTCGCCGCCCCCAGGGGACGTCGCATCTTCACCCTTTGCAGAAGA
>CAZQJB010000200.1:0-2815 GCA_964593115.1 uncultured Aquificales bacterium | reverse complement strand
TATCGTTATCCTCATGATGCTGGTCTCGCTGTTTGCCCCTGTGCTTGCCCCTTATAGCCCCTATGCCATCGATCCTGGGGCGGTTTTGCAGCCCCCCTCTCTTCACCACCTCTTGGGCACCGATCACCTGGGCAGAGACCTGCTCTCACGCATGATCTATGGTGCCCAGGTCTCTTTGAAGGTGGGGTTTGTGTCTGTGGGCATAGCCACGGTGGTGGGGTGCATGGTTGGGGCCCTGGCTGGCTTCTACGGGGGTTGGGTGGATGCGGTGCTCATGAGGCTGGTGGACATCATGCTATGTTTTCCCACCTTCTTCCTGGTTCTTGCGGTGCTTGCGGTGTTAGAGCCCAGTATCTGGAACATAATGGCCGTGATAGGCATAACCTCGTGGATGGGTATTGCCCGCCTGGTGAGGGCAGAGTTTCTCTCTCTGAAAGAGAGGGAGTTCGTTATGGCAGCAAGGATGATGGGGCTCTCGTCGAAAAGGATAATTCTGCGTCACATGCTTCCCAATGCCATGGCACCGGTGTTAGTGGCAGCCACCCTGGGGGTGGCAGGGGCCATACTCACCGAGTCGGCGCTGAGTTTCCTGGGCATAGGGGTTCAGCCTCCCACACCAAGCTGGGGCAGCATACTGGCCGTGGGCAAAGACTACATACAGATAGCCTGGTGGTTGTCGGTCTTTCCTGGTTTTGCTATTCTGTTGGCGGTGTTGGGATACAACCTGTTGGGAGAGGGCATACGAGATGCACTGGATCCCAAGCTGAAGGGAGAAGGCAGATGATGGGGAACAGGGAGAAAAAAGGGATTAGGGGTGTGCCCATTCTCGCGCTGTGCCTCTTGGTTGCCGTGGCTTTGCTCTCGTGCTCCTCTGCCCAGACCAAGAAAGAGGAAGAGGCCGCAAAGGCCCAGGCCCAGCAAGAGGCCATGGTGAAAGAGGCAAAGATGCACTACCAGATGGGGGTCTCTTACCTTTCAGACGGCAAGTGCAAGAATGCTCTAATAGAGCTTCTCAAGGCAGATGATCTGGGGCCGCCCTCTCCTGAGACATACAACGCAATAGGGCTCGCCTATTTCTGCCTTGGAGAGGCAAAGAAGGCAGAGGATGCCTACCAGATGGCCATTGCCCTGCGTCCCGACTATTCAGACGCCCACACGAACCTGGCGACCCTCTACCTGGCCCAGGGCAAATGGGTGAAGGCCGTGCTGGAGAGCGATGCTGCCCTGCGCAACAGGTTCTACCTGAATCCAGAAAGGGCATACAACAACAAGGCATACGCCTTAGAGATGCTGGGAAAGGATAAGGAGGCCCTGGAGAACTACAACAAGGCCATACGTTACAATCCCCGGTTCGTAAGGGCCTACGAAAACCTGATAGCCTTCTTCTTGAGGCGAGACAGAATAAAGGAGGCCAGAGAGGTGCTCTCAAACGCCGAGTCCCAGGGGTTGACCTCGGCGGGGCTCACCTACTTCAAGGCGTCTTTGGCCATGATCTACGGAGACCGCGAGAGGGGTTTGAAACTATTTCGAGACGTGATCAAGAAGTACCCCAACACCCCCTGGGCGAGAAAGGCCGCCACCTACCTCACCACCCTGGGAAAGTGAGTCTATTTCAGCCCCTTTACCTCCAGAATCTCTCTCTATTGAAAGAGAGGTACCAGCAGCTCTACGACTCACTCTCTTCTTGCAGCCTGTGTCCCCGCAACTGCGGTGTGGACAGGACAAAGGGTGAAACAGGTTTCTGCAAGGCCTCTATGGATTTGGTGGTGGAGACAGTAACCCCCCACTTCGGCGAAGAGCCACCCTTGGTGGGATACGGTGGCTCTGGAACGATCTTCTTCTCGCATTGTAACCTGCGCTGTGTCTTCTGTCAGAACTACCCAATAAGCCACCTTGGAGAAGGTGAGGTATGGAGCCCCCACGAGCTTTGCCATGCCATGCTCTGGTTACAAGATAGGGGCTGCCATAACATCAACCTGGTGACTCCTACCCATTACCTTCCCCAGGTTCTCAAGGCCCTTTACATGGCTGCCGAGAGGGGGCTTTTTCTTCCCGTGGTTTACAACTGTGGTGGGTATGAGCCCTTGGGCGTGATCGAAGGACTAAGGGGCATAGTAGATATCTACATGCCGGATCTCAAGATGAAGGATGAGTCGCTTTCAAGGGAACTGCTCAATGCCCCAGACTACTTCACCGTGGCTATTAGGGCCATTGTCGAGATGGCGAGCCAGGTGGGCAGAAGCATTGAGACCGATGGTGGGGTTGCACACAAGGGGCTTTTGATAAGGCATCTGGTTATGCCTGGAATGGCAGAAGACGGGTGCAGGGTGATGGAGGCCATAGCGGACAGTCTGGGGCCAGGCACCACGGTGAACGTGATGGCACAGTACAGGCCCTTGCACAGGGCAAGCGAGTTTCCAATGATTGCCAGAAGGCCCCTGCCCCAAGAGGTGGAGGCGGTGAGGCAACGTGCCAGACAGCTTGGCCTGTCCCTTGTGGGGTGGTTGTGAGGAGCATGATTAATAAAGGGCTTACCCCGAAAGACCAAAAAGGGGTGTGGAGAATGTTCGACTCGATAGCCCCTTACTACGACCTGCTTAACCACCTCTTGAGCCTGAATATTGACAGGTACTGGCGAGATGTTGGGGTGAAAAGGCTGCTTAAAGGTGTAAACAGAGGGGGTGTTTTTCTCGATCTCGCCGCTGGCACCGGTGACGTGGCCTTTGCCATTGTCAGTAAGGCCCCTGAAGCAAGGGTGGTGGCCGTAGATCCGGCATGCAGGATGCTCGAGATACTGAAGGCCAAGTCTAAGAAG
>CAZQJB010000199.1:0-2818 GCA_964593115.1 uncultured Aquificales bacterium | reverse complement strand
CGGTGATCGCAAAACCCCTTGTTAGAACAACCACCTCTGAGGAGGCCGCCCTTATCACCATCTGGGTAGACGGGAGGGCCAAAAAGTTCATGGAGAAGATGAAGAAGAACGGCGTGGCCGTATCCACCAGCAACGGTGAGAGCGCAGACTTCGTGGCCGCGGGGCAGTACGACTTCAGCCTGGTGGACAGCGACGACGCCGTGAACCGCATCAGGCAGAACAGGCCGGTGAAGATGGTCTATCCCGATCAGGGAGAAGGGGAGATAGGCTGTTTCATAGTTCCAAACGCCGCGGTGCTCATCAAGGGTGCCCCACACTTAGAGGCGGCAAAGAGGCTCATCGACTACCTGCTATCCCCCGGCACAGAGAGAAAGCTGGCCTTCGAGGACTGCGCCCAGATACCCCTTCATCCAGGGGTTGAGATGCCAAAAGGGCTTAAACCTATCTCTGGCTTGAGGGTGATGCAGGTGGATTACGCCAAGGTGGCGCGCAAGATGGTGGAGATTCAACCGTTCTTGAGAGATTGGGCAGGGCTGTAGTTGGACCAGAAACGCGTATCCCTCTCAATCCTGGCGTTGCTGCTGATGGTTGTGGGGCTTTTGCCCGTGGTTGCCATGCTGCTCAAAAGCCTGGAGGTGAATGGACACCTGGGGCTTCAGGCATACCGTGGGCTGCTCTCTTCTGCTCACCAGTGGACGCTCATGGGAAACAGCGTTCTACTCGCGTTTCTGGTCACCGTGCTTTCGGTGGCAGCCGGTGTGCCCCTTGGTGTGCTTTTCGGAAAGACCGACCTGCCCCTTCGCAGGTTCTTCACGGTGCTCTTCGTTCTGCCCCTGATGGTTCCACCCTACATATTGGCGGTCTCGTGGACAGGTCTTCTTGGCAGGGACGGGCTGTTGGCACAGGTGGCAGGCCAGCAGGTTGCCTATGCCACCTCTAACCTGCTCTTTGGCCTTCCCGGCTGCGTCTTCGTGCTCTTCTCCATATTTCTGCCCATACCCATGTTGCTCACCATGGTGTTTTTGAGAACGGTGAATCCCGAGCTAGAAGAGGCCGGCCTGCTAATCTCTGGGTGGGGCCAGGTGATGAGGGGTATCACCCTGCCCCTGGTCATGCCCGGGATACTCTTGTCGGCCATGATCGTCTTCTTGCTGGGAATGGGTGAGTTCAGCGTGCCAAACTTCTTGAGGTTCGACGTGTTCGCCGTGGAGAGCTTCACCCAGTTTTCGGCCTTCTACAACTTCGAAGCCGCAACTGCCGCGGCGGTGCCACTTGCCGCCGTAACCTTTTTGCTCCTTGTGGCTGAGACCCTGTTTCTGCGCGAGAGAACCTACCAGCCGCGCCTGTGGACCAGTGGCGGTGTTCAGCTTATTCCACTTGGCAAGAGAAGGGGATGGATAGCGGCGGTGGTGGGCCTGGTAGGGCTGGTGACGGTGGTTCTGCCCCTGGTGGTCCTGCTTATTCAATCGGCGGGGCCATCTGCCTACTCAGAGGCCTTTCGCAGGGCGGGCCCAAGCCTTTTGCGCAGCCTCGAGTACGCCTGTGTGGGAGCCACCCTTCTGGCGGTACTCGGTCTCTTCACAGGTTACCTGATTCAGACCAGGGCCCTTGGCTGCTGGCGCTACCTTGACTCGCTCACCCTCTTTCTGTTCGCATTGCCCAGCACAGTTATCGGGATAGGGCTCATAAGCCTGTGGAACAGGCCTTGGACAAACCTGATTTACGGTACCCCCGCCATTGTGATCTTAGGATACATGGCCAAGTACCTTGCCCTGACCAGCAGGATATCGGTAACACAGGTGGCCATGATTCCGCCCTCAATGGAAGAGGCGGCCCAGGTGCTGGGGGCTGGATGGTTCAAGAGGATGGCCCAGGTGGTGATGCCACTCTCCCGACCGGGACTCTTCGCCGCCTGGGTGGTGGGGTACGTCTTCACCCTTAGGGACACGGGAATCACCATGCTGGTCTATCCCCCGGGCCACGATACCTTGCCGGTGCGCATTTACACACTGATGGCAAACGGCTCTCCAAGGCTGGTTGCAGCCCTTTGTGTGGTGATGGTGGTTGTAACCGTATTGCCCCTGGGTATTCTGCTCGCAGCAGGTAGGTACAGCAGGGAGGCCTTTTAGTTGAAAATGGTGAGTCTCGTATCGGTCTCGAAGGGTTACGGCACGAACCAGGTGCTAAGCAGGTTCACCCTGAAGGTGGCAAGGGGCGAGCGCCTGGTGATGCTGGGCCCCTCGGGATGTGGCAAGACAACCGTGCTCAGGCTCATTGCAGGGTTCATTGCCCCCGATGCAGGCGAGATCTACCTTGGCAACGAGCTGGTCTCCGCACCAGGCAAGGTAGTGGTGCCTCCAGAGAAGAGAAACCTGGGCATGGTCTTTCAGGACCTCGCCCTTTGGCCCCACATGAGCGTGGGCGGGAACATAGGGTTTGGCCTGAAGACCAAGGGGGTCAACAGGAGTGAGCGGGATAGGCGGATAGCCGAGATGCTCGAGCTTGTGGGCATGGCGGGATTCGAGGACAGAAGGCCATCGGAACTCTCTGGGGGACAGCAACAGAGGGTGGCACTGGCAAGGGCCCTGGTGATGAAGCCCAGGGTGCTGTTGATGGACGAGCCCCTTTCGAGCCTTGATCCCGAGCTCAACCTTCGCTTGAGAAAAGAGATAGTGAACCTGCAACTTCACCTTGGGTTCACCATGGTTTACGTTACCCACGACCGCCAGGAGGCCTTCGACATGGCAACCAGGGTGGTGGTGATGAGAAGGGGCAGGATAGAGATCGAGGGAGATGTTGACGAGGTGAAGGGGTTATT
>CAZQJB010000198.1:0-2824 GCA_964593115.1 uncultured Aquificales bacterium | reverse complement strand
TCTACCAACAGCGCCTCCATAACCGGGGTGAAGGCGGGCGAGACCTATAGTTTAGCGGTGACTGCCATAAGCGGCTCCAACGAGTCTGAGGTTAGCTCTCTGGTTACAGTCACCATCCCAGACTGTGGGTCCGGGGGAGGAGGCAGCCTTCAACCACCCCAAAACCTCACCTACCAGGACCATTGCAGCTCCAGCGGCTTCTACTACATCACCCTCTCATGGGAGGCGGTGAGCGGCGCAACGGGATACGTGGTGCATATCGACCAGGACGGGCAGAAAAGCACCTACGAAACCACCAGCACCTCCGCCACCTTTGGACCCTGGCCCGACGGCAAGAGATACTCCTTTTACGTGACGGCCAAGGACTCCCAAGGGGAATCGGGGAAGAGCAACGAGGTCACAGTGCAGGCAAGCTGTTCCAGCGGCGGAAGCTCGGGTAGCACGGTGACAACCACGGTTAGCACCGCATCGGGGCTCTCTGGGGCACTATCGAGCGCCGCCACCAACGGCAAACCCGACGTGATCGTGCTTAACCCCGGCACCTACAACGGCAACTTCGGCTACACATCCACCAACGGCGACAACCAGCCACTCACCATCAAGGGGGCCCCTGGGGCATCGGCATCGAGCATAGTGATAAACGCAGGTGGCACGGGCAGCGGCATCTCTCTGGTGGACAACAACCCCGCCCACACCAACAGCGGGTTCACAATTGCAGGAATAACCATTAAGAACGGCAAGGCCAGCTCTGGGGGAGGAATCCACATCATCACCCCTGGAAGCGTGAAGGTGTCTGGCACCTCCATAAACCAGAACTCCGCCAACCAGGGTGGAGGCATAGCCGTGGTGCCCGTACCGGGTAGCAACTCGCCTGTATCCATCTCGGGCAACAGCATCTCTGGCAACACCGCCAGCACCGGTGGAGGTGGAGGGATACTGGCAACCCCCGCAGGTGGAAGGTTATCCATCACGGGCAACACGGTGACAAGCAACACCGGAGGACCCATGGGGGGAGCGATTCTCGTCTCCGTGGCCTCGGGCTCCAACCCGCCAACCAGCGGGGTGGTGGTCTCTGGCAACTCCCTTGGCAACAACAGGGCAACCTCAGGGGGAGGCCTGGCGGTATCGGCACCCAATAGCCTGCCTACCCCTCTCAACATCAACCTGGGCGGTAACACCATGAAGGGCAACACCGCATCCTCTGGGGGTGGCGGAATGAGCATCACAGGCGCAATAGCCGGTGTGGTGAGCAGCAACAACATATCCAACAACAAGGGCTCTGCCGGGGCAGGGGGCATATCTGTGGCATCCACGGCACCTGGCGCCCAGGTGACCATAGCCGGCAACACCATAAGCGGCAACTCGGGCACCACCGGGGGCGGGGTGCAGGTGAAGAGCGGGACGGTGCAACTGGTTAACAACATCATAACCGCCAACTCGGCCACCTCTGCAGGGGGCGGGGGTGTCTCGGTGACCCCGTCCTCGTCGTCGGCCCTGGTGCTGGTGAACAACCTCATATCCGGTAACTCGGCCCAATCCGGGGGCGGGGTGGGCACCACTAACACAGGCTCGGCAGTGCCCTCGGTGCTGATAAACAACACCATAGTGGGCAACACCGCATCCTCGGGCACCGGGAACCAGGTGAACCTGGTGGTTCCCACCTCTGCCACTGCCAACACGGGGGTCTTCGTGAACAACATCATGCGCAGAACCTCTGCCCAGAGCGGAACCGACATAAAGATCTCAACAGGGTCGGCCCCAGCGGGAGGCACGGGTAACCTGCCCGCCCCCTTTGCTGCAACCACGGCCCAGGGACTGGTCTTCTCCCACAACAACATGTTGAGCCAGGATGCGGCTGACCTGCCGGTATCCCCGGACTCCACCAACACCTACTCCGATCCCGGTTTCGTGAACGAGGCTGTCGGTGACTACCACCTGACCTCGTCCTCTCCCTTGGTGGACGCAGGAGAAAAGACCGAGGGAATGGGATGGACAGATTTCGAGGGAGACCCAAGGGTGATCGGCGGAGCCCCCGACGTGGGTGCCGACGAGCAGATAGCCGAGAGGATAGATAAGCTCTACCCCGAACCAGGAACAGAGCGGCACTACAAGGGCGACCTCTCTCAGGATGGACTGCTTGTCTTCGCCTGGTACCTGCCCAAGAACGGCCAGTCGGTCTCGGGGTACAACATACACCTGAAACTATCCTATCCCCAATCGTCACAGGTGGCCGAGGGAGACATCTTCGTCACGCCTGCCGAGGGCCTCATTGTGCTGGACGACTATGGAATAGCGGGATGGGTGCTGCCCTTGGACGAGACCACCTGGAACGCTTTGAGCGACTGGGAGGTTGACTGGAGCGCCACAGCATGCTCTAATAGAGACACCTCGTCGGCAGTTGCCGGCACCACTTGGGGGTGGTTCACAATACGATGAAGAGAAGTATCTTGAAGGTGATTGGCACGGGGCTGCTCATAATGCTCACGGCAGCCCCCGCTGCCAAAGCGGCAAGCCGAAATGCCAGGCTCTTTCTCTCGGGGGTGGCGTTTTACGGAGACTACAGGGTGGCCATAATAGAGGTGAGAACCGGCAACCACACAGAGCGGGTACAGGTTCGAGAGGGTGAAAAAATAGGCGGGTACACCCTTGACAAGGTGGAGAAGGACAGGATAATCCTTAATAGGGGTGGAAAAGAGAAAACCCTGTTTTTGCAGCGTGGCACCATAGATGCTGAAGCAAGGGAGAAAAAAACTGGGCTCAGCAAGGTAAAAAGGAGTGCAAATAGAGGGGAAAGGAATATGAAGGGGGGGAACTCCTCGGGAAT
>CAZQJB010000197.1:2440-2831 GCA_964593115.1 uncultured Aquificales bacterium | reverse complement strand
ACGCCTTTTAGTAGTATGTTCATGGACGGGGATTGAAACACCACATCACCCCACTGTCAAGAAAAAGCATCACAAGCTCACAGGTTCTGGGTAGAGATAACCACCTTCGCCCTTTACAACGACACCACCGAAAAATAGAAGCGGACCGTAGCTTAAAGATAGCTTAGAGCCGGGACCCATAGGCAACTAAGCAGGAGCCAGGCTATGGTTATTCAGAAACATCGCCAGAGGCCAAGGTTCCATGTCTGGAGGAGACCCCATGGTCACTGAGAAGGAGCCAGAAGGGTTCCAAGATGAAGGCCAGGACAGGTTGAAGAAAGACGCCAAAGAGATGGCTAAGGGCAAGCCCATGTTGTCGTCTTCAACGGCTGTCATGGAGCTGTCTATGTAG
>CAZQJB010000197.1:0-2430 GCA_964593115.1 uncultured Aquificales bacterium | reverse complement strand
TGCCAGGGTACCGTTCCTGGCTCTGCCGGTAGTATGCGTCTTTCTGGGCATTGCCACCGCCTTGTGGGAAAAAGGAGAGGTTAACCTCTGGTACGCCTTTCTGGCCTTTAACGGTGCGCTGCTCTCACACGTGAGCGTCAACGCCTTCAACGAGTACCTTGACTTCAAGAGCGGACTGGATGCCAGAACAACCAAAACCCCCTTCAGCGGTGGAAGCGGAACCCTGGTGGACCATCCAGAGCTGGAGACATACACCTTTTGGTTTGCGTGCCTCTCTCTGCTCGTCACCGTGGCCATAGGCATCTACTTTTTCGCAGTATGGGGCTGGGCAATCGTGCCCCTGGGCATGGTGGGCCTGCTATTGGTGGTGAGCTACACGGGGTTCATCACCCGGCACCCCCTGTTATGCCTGATAGCCCCCGGCCTGGGTTTTGGAACCCTCTGGGTGGTTGGAACACACTTCGTGCTCACAGGCAGGTACTCCCCTACGGCCTTCACGGCGTCATTAGTGCCCTTCTTCTTGGTGAGCGACCTGCTGTTGCTCAACCAGTTCCCAGACGCCGAGGCAGACAAGACCGTGGGACGCAAGCACCTGCCCATTGTCAAGGGCAAGTCCTACAGTGCGAGGATCTATTCACTCTTTTTAGGGCTTGCCTATCTCTGTGTGGTTGTTGGAACCCTGGTGAAAACACTGCCACGGGGCGCCTTGGCAGGCCTGCTCACCCTGCCCCTGGCACTGCACACGGCCCGCAAGGTGCTCAGAGACCACGATGACATGGAGCTACTCGCACCCGCCCTGAAGTGGAACGTGTTAATCAACCTGTTAACACCTGCCCTGGTGGGAACAGGCATGCTCTTACAGCTATTGGTGGCCTCTGGGGGGTAGAGAACTTAAATAGCAACAAGACCGTATCGCCCTTGCGTAAGAAAACCAGATGTGATTTCAAAAGGGCCCGGACAGGGTGATTGTTGGGTGTAAAATGTTTATACCCCTTTTTTCCAAGAAGGGGGAAGGGAGGGATTCATTATGAAAGAGATGTTGGAAAGGCTGTTACATCCGTCTATCTTGGCGAGGATAATCTCTGTATCCATAATATCCTCGTTGGTGTTCGCCCTGGGGATCTCCATCTACCTGGTTCCGCAGATAAAACACAGGCTCACCGCCGACGCCATGGACCGGGTGAAGGGAAACGTGGAGATCGCCTACGACACCTTAAACGCCTTCTACCTCGACACCAAGGATCCCCAGCGTCTGAGGAGTATGGTGAAGGAGAAGGTGAAGAACGTGGTGGACGTGGCCTACGACACCATCGAGGCCCTCTACCAACAGACCCGTAACATGCCCGAGTACCAGGCCAAGAAGATGGTCTTGGAAACCGTAAAGAATATGCGCTACGGTAAGAACGGGTACTTCTGGGTAAACGACATGGACTGCAAGATGATCATGCACCCCATAAAACCCTCACTGGACGGCAAGAACTTGGAGAACCTGAAAGACCCAGCGGGGAAATACCTATTCAGGGAGTTCATCAGGGTCTGCAAGGCCAATGGGGCAGGCTTCGTGGAGTACATGTGGCCAAAGCCGGGAGAGAGCAGACCCGTACCAAAGATGTCTTACGTGAAGCTGTTTAAACCCTGGGGGTGGATAATAGGCTCAGGGGCTTATGTCTCTGACGTCGAGGCCGACGTGAAGGAGAGGGCGCTTAACATCATCAAGCAGTTACGCTACGGTAAAAACAAGATGGGCTACTTCTGGATAAACGACATGGACTGCAAGATGGTGATGCACCCCATAAAACCCTCACTGGATGGAAAGCCCCTCTGCGGGTTGAAGGACTCAACGGGCAAGCACTTTTTTGCGGAGTTTCTCAAGGTATGCAAGGAGAGCGGCGGGGGATTCGTAAGATACCTATGGCCCAAGCCAGGTTCCGATACCCCTGTGCCAAAGGTCTCATACGTTAAGCTGTTCAAACCATGGGGATGGGTGATAGGCTCAGGGGTTTACATAGACGACATCCAGGCTGCCGTGGGCAAGATGATAAGGGACTCCATCTGGGTGATAATCGCCGCCACCATCATAAGCCTTATCCTTGGGTTGATCGTGGCCGTACAGATATCCCGCAATGCCAAGCACATCGCAAGGGTGGCAAAGGCCATAGCCAACGGTGACTTCTCACAGGAGATCCATGTTAGTGGCAGAGACGCCATAGCCCAGATGGCAGAGGCTCTAAGGAAGATGATAGACGGGGTGATAGGAGAGGGTCAGTCCATAAAGAAGGGGATGGCCATACCATTCTTCACCGTGGATAAGAGCATGACCGTAACCTTTGCCACAAAACCTACAAGGGCAAAGGTTGGAGCCCATGCCAAGGAGACCCTGTTGCCCGAGGTGGTGGAACTCGAGGAGGAGGCATGCCGGCTGCTGCTGGC
>CAZQJB010000196.1:0-2838 GCA_964593115.1 uncultured Aquificales bacterium | reverse complement strand
CGAACATAAGCCTCTGGGGGAAGAAGGTCATCTCCTCCTCAGGGGCATACACATTGTCGAACTGCCACTGGGGGGTACCAGCGTCGTTGTCGAAATGGCGCCAGGTGTGGAAGTAGCTGGCGGTAACCACCCCGTACTTGGCGGTTAGTCCTGCAGTGACCTCCCTGGTGTGCTCGTTCACCCTGCGTCCATTTCCAATGATGTGGCAGGGGGTGCACTTTCCTGACATGAAGGTTGCCTGCCTCCATCCCCTCTTGTTCTCCTGGCTCACCCTCACCTCTGGGGTGATGTAGGGGAAGAACGGAAGCTGCATCTTGAAGGTGGCCTTCTGGGTGCTGCGCATAATCTGGTAGTCTTTACCGGTATCCATATCATCTGCCGCCACCATCTGTGCCCCGCCCAGCCTCAACTCTGGATCGGTCCTCCAGAAGGGGTTGAAGGCAACCAAGCCGTTGTTCACCCCGTTGGGAGGAATGTTCTTGGGAAACCTGGGCTCGTCCTTGTAGAGGTTGTCGTGCTGAAGCCTGTGGAGAAAGCTGTCGTAGGCGTAGTTCATGCGGATCACCCTGCCAAGGTCCAGGTAACCAGACCACTCCTTCTCGTCCCCATCGTAGTAGTAGGCATGGCCGCCAAAGGCGAACTCGCCCACCACGGCGTCGATATCCACGTTTGTATTGACTCCAGACGAGAGGGACTCGTACTCGCCAACCTTGGTCATCTCGTCATCATGGCCAACGAAGTGGTATCCCACCGATACGTTGGACTTCAGCGATTTCTGGATATCCTGCGCCCTGGCCACGCCTGCCATGACGAAGAGGGAGACGACCAGTATCAGAATCCACTTGTGTCTAATCATCGCTATTCTCCCTCCTTACCTCGTTAGTCTGCTGCCGCCGCCCGGTGCAGCGAGCGAGGGCAGGTCGGAACCGTGCACCGAGGGATGGCACTCTGAACACCTAGTGGTCATCACCTTCTGCATAGAGTGGCCCTCTGGCATAGTGGTGAGCGGTCCACCACTGGCACCGTTCTGCTTAAGCCAGTTGGTGTCAGGGGTGATGGCAGAGTGGAAGTGGAGGCCGTGGCACTGCAAGCAGAGATAGGGCTCGTTCTGCTTCAGCAGGTTGTCGGCCACCGAACCGTGGGGATCGTGGCAGATGGTGCAGTCCTCTTCAACAGGTGCATGCTCGAAGGTGAAGGGACCCTGCTTGTCTGCATGGCACTTGAAGCAGAGCTCGTTTTTGCGCTCGTCTGTTCTCAGCAGGGGCTCAACCGCTGAGCCGTGGGGGTTGTGGCACTCTGAGCAGGTCATCTTACCCTCTTTGATGGGGTGGTGGTTGGGGTAGTTGGTCTTGGCCATGATATCTTTGTGGCAGGTGAAGCAGAGCTCGGGCTCGGGCTTCTTCAAAAGGGTGTCTTTCACGTGCTTGTGCCTGTAACCCAGCTTGTCCCTGTAGGCCACGGCGTTCTTCTTGCCATGGGCAGAGTGACAATTGAGGCAGCTCACGTCGTTCATGGCATGCTCGGAACCGCGCCAGTCCATAACCTCGCCGTCGGTGTGACACTTCAGGCAGATGGCAGACTGCTGCTGGGGAGAGAGTTTTGCGGGGTTGATGATGTAGGCGGGATCCTCCTCGTCGATGTGCTTGCTTGCGGGCCCGTGGCAGGCCTCGCAGGCACCACCCTTGGCCATATTGGCCTTCAGCTCGAAGCCTGCGATCTTGCCGTGGATGGTGTTCTTGAAGTCTTTCACCACATCCTCGTGGCAGTCGGCACAGGCCTCGGAACCCACGTAGGTGGCTCCTTCGATCACTGGCAGCTTGGCCGCGGTGCTCTGCTCCTTGGTCTTCTCCATAGAGGTACACGCCCCCAGGGCAACCAGGAGAAACGCCGCAAAGGCCATTAGCCACAGCGTCCTGAATGACCTATTTTCCATACTCACCTCTCCTCTTATCGAAAGATTCACAAACCGCTTTTTCAACCACTTTACTTCTTAATAGATGCGCGACGCGACTCACAATACCCATTCCAACCAAAGGCTCTGCTGGGTTACCACCTCCTTTCTTTCCCTTTTTGCTTCACTCATATTCGAATATTCTAATACGATTATACCCTGTTACCGCCCCACACTGGGGAGAAGAGATACATGAGCCCTGGCTTTTCGTCAACACCTTTCGCATAGATTTTACGAATAAAACGATAAACGGTGTGCAACCCACTGAAAGTTCGTGAAAATTATCACTTTCTCTTTGGGGGGGATGCATCATGGGGTTGGGGATTCATGCACCACTGGGGTATGGCAATAAGGAGGAGCAGGGGCTATATTTTGGTGCCATGGAGACGGCCATAGGAATCTCGGTGTTCACCCTGCTCTTCAACATACCCTTCGGGTACTGGAGGGAGGGGACCAGAAAGTTCTCGAAGGGTTGGTTTCTGGCAGTGCACCTGCCGGTGCCCTTCATCGTGGCAGCCAGGTTGGGGTTTGGGGCATCGTGGAAGTGGATTCCCCTATTCGTGCTCTCCTTCTTTTTGGGCCAGTGGATAGGGGCAAGAATACGCCGCAGAATGCAAGAGACCAGGGATGATCTCTCTCTTTGCATGGTGAGAGACCTCTTGAGGAGCGACAGGTGACAGAGAACAAGTGGATCCCCAAATGGATAGCCTGGGAGATAACCGGCAGGTGCAACCTTAACTGCATACACTGCCGCTCTGCATCAGAGATGGACACCCCCCAGGGAGTATTCACCACGGGCAAGGCCAAGGCACTATTAGACGAGCTGGCCACCTTCGGCTCGCCAGCAGTGGTTCTCACGGGAGGAGAGCCCCTGTTGAGAGAGGACA
>CAZQJB010000195.1:0-2851 GCA_964593115.1 uncultured Aquificales bacterium | reverse complement strand
AGGCAAAGTGTGAGGTGCTGAAAGAGCTGGGGCACATAGACGAGTTCATGGGCTTTCGCTTAGGCGCCAAGGTGTTGCAAAAGATACACATAGAAGAGCTGCTGGTGACCGAGATGATACTTGAGGGCTTCTTCGACAGGCTATCCCCGGAAGAGATAGGGATGCTCGTGGGATGCATAGGAAGGGATCCCGACCGGATAAAAAACCGTCCCAAGTACCTGGGCCGCTCCCTGAGGAAAGAGGTGGAAGAGCTTGCCGACTACATCAGGGGAATTGAAGAGAAACACCTGCCCAAGCCATTGAGTTGCAAGATAAACTGGAACTTCGCCGACGCCGCTTACCTGTGGATAACGGGCCACTCGCTGGACAGGATAGTGGAAGAGGGCTCCATCTACGAGGGAGACCTGATATCTGCCATGCGCCAGACAGTGGACCTGCTGAAACAGGTGAAAAGGGTGTACCGTGAGGTTCCAGGCTTTGCCATGCAGGACGGTGTGCAAAAGGTGAACCTGGTGCTTCACGCCATCGAAAGGCCCATTTTGAAAGAGTTTCCAACCTGATGAAGGAGGATGCATGGGTATCCCGTTGGAAGAGAGGATAATAGTTGCACTGGACCTTCCCTCGGTAGAGGATGCAAAGGCATTGGTAGAGCGTATTGGACCCCGGGTGAGGTTCTACAAGGTGGGGCTGCAGCTCTTCCTGTCGGGGTGCTACCAGATGGTAGATTGGCTCGCCGACAAGGGGCTAAAGACCATGCTCGACCTTAAGCTGTTCGATGTGCCCCAGACCGTTGCCTTGGCGGTTCAGCAGTTGAACCATCGTCCAGTGAGTTTTGTTACCGTACACGGTAATCAGGAGATACTCAGGGCCGCAGCGGATGCTGCCCAAGGTGAACTGAAGATACTGGCGGTCACGGTGCTCACCAGCCTGGACCAGGGAGACATGAGAGACCTGGGGTTTACGTGCCAGATAGAAGACCTGGTGCTATCGAGGGCCAAGAGAGCACTGGAGGCGGGATGCCACGGCATCGTGTCTTCTGGGTTAGAGGTGAAGCGCCTGAGAAGGGAGGTTGGCCACGGGCTTATAGCCGTGACACCGGGCATAAGGCCTGTGGAGAACCGTCCCGTGGACGACCAGAAAAGGGTGATGGGCCCCCGGGAAGCCATTGCTGCAGGGTCAGACTACTTGGTGGTAGGAAGACCCATACGCAGCGCAGAGGACCCTGTGGCCATGGTGGAATACATACAGAGAGAGATAGAAGAGGGACTGGGGGACAGGCAAGATGGAGAGGATTGAAGAGGTGGTGAATCATGTGAAGATGCAAGGCCACAAGGGCCTTGACAGTGGCCCCGGCAGGCATCTCAAGAATATCGTCTCCAACTTCACCCGGGACAACTGTCTTGTGCACTCGGGCTCATTGGCATACGTTACCATACTCTCACTGGTGCCCCTGATAATAGTCTCCTTCTCTCTCTACTCGTCCTTTGGCACCTTCGCCCACACCAAGGAGACCATACTGAACTACCTACTTCAATACCTGGTTCCCCAGTCGGCCCAGTCGGTGGTGGGATACATAAACCAGTTCGCTCAGAAGTCGAAGGCCCTGGGCATAACCGGAATGGTGGCCCTGCTGGGCTTATCCTATTCACTGCTGAACGCCAGCGAAGAGGCCCTGAACGAGATATGGAAGGCCCCGAGAAAGAGGAGCGTGTTGAACAGGCTCTTCGTCTTTGCCAACTTCATTGTGTGGCTGCCTGTACTGATGGGTTTTGCCATATTCCTGAGCACCAAGGCGGTGTTGATACCCTACATGAGCACGGTGTTGAAGGTGGCCTTACTCGTGCTTCCCTTCATATTAGCCTTTCTGGGATTCACAACCTCTTACGTGATAATCCCATCGTGCAAGGTGAACCTGAAGAGCGCTGCCATAGGGGGAGCCGTCTCATCCTTTCTCTGGACCATGGGCAAGCACATCTTCGATGTGATAGTTGCCAACACCTTCTCCTTCAAGGCCTTCAGCGCCCTCTACGGCTCACTGGTTATTTTGCCCATATTTCTAATCTGGATATGGACCTGCTGGGTCATAACCCTGATAGGGGCAGAGATAGCCAGTTACCACCAGATGCCTGTGAGCAGGGATCAGCAGGGCCTCAAAAGCGGTTTTCTTACAGCCTCGGCGATCCTCATGCTGGCAGCACATCGGTTCATAGAAGGAGACTCCTTCGTTTCCGAGCCTGAAATACTGATGAGATGGCCCACCTCACAGCCAATACTTGCCCACCTCGAGGATAATCGCCTGCTTCTGCAGGTGAAGGACGGCGGATTCGTCCTGGGCAGGCCTCCCGAGCAGGTGGAGATGTTAAAGGTGTTAGAGATGTTCTCTGACAGCGAGCAGATAGGCCCCCTGCACAACAGGATAGCAGGAAGCATAAGGGGACTCACTTTGAAAGACCTGGTGTACAGTGAGAGAGAAGAGGTGGAGTGAGGTATTCCTGGCCCAAGGATGGGCAGAGGCCCTGGTGATAAAAGGGCTCCTCGAATCCAACGGCATAGCGGTCAGACTGGGATACGAGGCCCTGGGCTCAATCCTGGGGCTCACGACAGATGGCCTGGGAGAGGTTAAGATAATGGTGCCACGGGAGAAGGCGGAGGAGGCAAGGGCGTTGATGGCATCAAGCTCGAAGGAGGACGAAGGGCAACAATGACAGAGCTTGCAAGGGCGACATGGCAGATCTGGTGTGAGATGTCCCCGTATCTGGTGTTCGGGTTGTTGATAGCCGGACTGGTCCAAGTGTTCATGTCGAAAGTGCAGATAGCCAGGCATATTGGGGACTCCCACCAGGACTATGTG
>CAZQJB010000194.1:0-2856 GCA_964593115.1 uncultured Aquificales bacterium | reverse complement strand
TGAAAGAGATGGGCCATCCCTTCAAGGGGGTGATCTACGCTGGGTTGATGATCATGGACGAGGAGCCCAAGGATTTGGAGTACAACGTTAGGGTGGGGGATCGAGAGGCCCAGCCCATACGCATGCGCATGAAGAGTGACCTGGTGCCGGCGCTTATGGCGTCCATAGAGGGCAACCTGCAGGATGTGGAGCTGGAGTACCTCTCGCAGGCCGCTGTCTGCGTGGTGATGGCCTCTGGGGGCTACCCGGGTTCATACAAGAAGGGCTATCCCATCTCTGGCCTGAAAGAGGTTGGAGAGATGGAGGACGTGGTGGTCTTTCACGCGGGAACCGCCCTGAAGGACGGAAGGATAGTTACGAACGGGGGCAGGGTGCTTGGCGTGACTGCCCTTGGAGACGGCATAAAGGAGGCGATAGAGAGGGCCTACCAGGCGGTCTCTTTGATCTCTTGGGAGGGTGTGCAGTACCGCAAGGACATAGGCGCCAAGGCCTTGAGAAGGAGAGGTTGACCTTTGCCCATAGAGATAACCGGGGTGAAGATATACCCCTTTGACACCTCCACCACTGGGGGAAAGGTGAAGGCCATGGCCGAGATAGAGCTGGGCCATGGCCTTTTGATCAAGGGATTGAAGGTGGTGGAGGGGAAGAACGGCGGAGTCTTCGTGGGGTACCCCTCGCGCAGGGGAAAGGACGGGGTTTACCGAGAAATAGTTCAACCCTTGAACAAAGAGACCGAAACTGCCATTCGTCATGCCGTGATCGAGGCCTACAAGAAAACCGTTGAAAATATCGCTAAGGGCCCTTGACCTTGCCCGCCAAAAGGTGCAGATGGTGAACCCTTGCAGGGCCGGTGGAAGAGAAAAGTGCGGGAGGGCGAGAGACGGAGCCTGAGTGTGAGATAGTTGTTGCCACCCATGGTGGTTTCTGCTTCGGGGTCAAAAGGGCCGTTGAGATTGCGTTCAAGGCGGTGAGTAAAAACTCCTCGAAATCCATGTTCACCCTTGGTCCCCTTATCCACAATCCCCAGGTTGTGGAGCAGCTGGAGAGAGAGGGGATAGGGGTGGCACACTCACTTGACGAGATATACGATGGTAAAGAGGGCTCCGTGGTGATAATACGCTCCCACGGGGTCACAAAGGAGACCCTGATAGAGGCGAAAGAGAGGGGATTAGAGATTCTGGATGCCACCTGCCCCTTTGTGAAGAGGGCCCAGAGCATAGTGGAACGCTTGGCCGAAGAGGGATACCGGGTACTCGTGCTGGGAGACGAGTTTCATCCCGAGGTGAAGGCCCTGCTTAGCTACGGAGACGGCAGGGCAACCATCTGGGACGGTGAGCTTCCAATGGATGCCGAGAGGGTTGCCATGGTGTCCCAGACCACCCAGCCCTTGGAGAACCTGAAAAGGGCAGCCAACGAGGTGGTGGGCTCTCTTTCGCGGGATCTCGCGGAGTTCAGGGTGTTCAACACCATCTGTGAATCCACCACCACCAGGCAGAACGAGTGTGCCGAGCTTGCCAAAAAGGCTGAGGTGATGATCGTGGTTGGTGGCTCCAACAGCGCCAACACGGGCAGGCTTGCAGAGATAGCCAGGTCTATTCAAAAGAGGACCTACCAGATAGAGACAGAAGATCAGCTTGATCCAGGCTGGTTCGAAGGTATAAAACGCGTAGCCGTCACCGCGGGGGCATCCACCCCCGACTGGATCATAGAGAGAGTGGTGGCGCGTATCGTAGAAAAAACAGGAGGTAGTATCAGGTATGGAGCCGGGAACCGAGAAGATGGAAACAGTCTCAAAATCTAAAGAGGAGATGGCCTCTCTCTACGAGGACACCATGAGAGAGATCTCGCCTGGTGAGATTCTCACAGGGGTCGTGGTGAGCGTCGGCGAAGGCGGGGTCATGGTGGACGTAGGGGGCAAGGTAGAGGGGGTCGTTCCTCTTTCTGAGTTTGGGGGGGACGGCTCTGCCGAGCTACCTGCCGTTGGAGACGAGTTAGAGGTGTACGTGAAGGGCCTGTCCATGGGAGGCGAGGAGGGGATCTACCTATCCCACCGCGAGGCCAAGCGCAGAAAGGTGTGGGGAAAGCTGAAAGACGCCTACCATACAGGCGCCCCCATCAAAGGCGTGGTTACAGAGAGGATCAAGGGGGGATTCAAGGTGGATATTGGTATTCCTGCCTTTCTTCCCCTGTCACAGGCCAGCGACAGGGCCAACTGCAACCCCGAATCCTTGGTGGGTAAAGAGTTCGAGATGCGGGTTATCGACCTGAACGAGCGTAATCATAACGTGATACTCTCCAGACGGATACTCCTGGAAGAGGAGAAGAAACGCAAAGAGGAGGAGTTCTGGAGCAACATTCACGAGGGGGACATTGTAGAGGGAACGGTTAAGACCATCACCAACTACGGTGCCTTTGTCTCCCTGGGGGGATTCGACGGGCTACTGCACGCCGTGGATATGTCGTGGAAGAGGGTTAAGCACCCGTCCTCTGTGGTCTCCAAGGGCGAGAAGATAAAGGTGAAGGTGCTTTCGTTGGACAGGGAGAAAAAGAGGGTATCCCTGGGAATGAAGCAGCTAACAGAGGACCCATGGGAGAGGGTAGAAGAGAAGTATCCCGAGGGCAGCAAGGTGAAGGGCGTGGTCACAGGTATATCGGACTACGGGGTGTTCGTAGAGATCGAGGACGGGGTAGAGGGACTGATCCATATCTCCGAGTTGAGCTGGGGAAGACGACCCAAGCCACCTGCACAGCTGTTCAAAGAGGGAGACGAGGTGGAGTGCGTTGTTTACAAGATAGAGAAGGACGACAGGCGCATCTCCCTGAGCCTTAAGAGGTTGGCCCCTGACCCCTGGGAGA
>CAZQJB010000193.1:0-2872 GCA_964593115.1 uncultured Aquificales bacterium | reverse complement strand
TCAAAAGGCCCACTGAAGACGAGTTGAAAGAGAGGCTCACCCCCCTGCAATACGCGGTAACCCAGCAGGGGGCCACAGAGCCGCCCTTCAACAACCAGTACTGGAACAACCATCGGCCAGGCATCTACGTGGACGTGGTCTCTGGCGAGCCACTGTTCTCTTCAACCGACAAGTTCGATTCAGGTACGGGATGGCCCAGCTTTCTGCGTCCCCTTGAGCCTGGCAACCTGGTGGAGGTAGAGGACCACAGCATGGGCATGTTGAGGATAGAGGTGAGAAGCCGGCATGCCGATTCGCACTTAGGACACCTTTTCAACGACGGTCCTCCGCCAACCCACCTTCGTTACTGTATCAACTCGGCGGCACTGCGTTTCGTTCCTGCAGAGAGGTTAGAGGAAGAGGGTTACGGCAGGTATCTCTACCTTTTTAAGGGCGGTTAGCCCTCACCTCTCGCTTATTGTCTCGGTTATTGCCACTCCGAAGTGCCTGCCGCCCTTTTCGGTTCTCGTGAGAACCTTGGTGCCCTCCTTCAGCTTGACCACCGATACCGGTTCTCCCTCAGGGGTGGTCAGGCGTATGGTCTCGGCGTTCTGAAGCACCGCCGAGACAACCTTCCCCCCTACGCGCGCCTCCACCAGCAACATGGGGCGCCGCTCCTGCTTTATCCTTCCCACTATGGCGGGCTCGGCCCTGCCGTCGTGCCTTGTGATTAGCACCGTGTCTCCCGAGCGCAGCTCTGAGAGGTATGTGGTCTTTCCGTTGGGCAAGAGGGTGTACATGTGCACGGCACCTGCGTTCACCCTGAATGGCCTTGGGGATACGTAGGGGTTCTCGATGCTCTCGGCGTGAACCAGGAACATACCAGACGAGCTGTTTCCCACCAGCATTCCCTCGCCCTTGCCCATCATGGTGCAGGTGTCCACGCACACCCGGTCTCCCATGCCAAGGGGCACCACCCTGGTCACCTCGGCAACCTCTAAAGAGACCTTTTGCTCGTGGTTCACCACCTTGGTGATCATCTCTTTCACCTCTGCGGGGTTAGGGTTGCCTATCACCACCCCCGCCACCCCCTTTTCAAGAACCCCAAGGGCCATGGTGAGCTCGTCTTGGTTCTTAACCACGGTCCAGATATTCTCAGACTGGGACACCAGGTTCTCAAGGGGAATCACCTTCCAGTCCTCTGCCTCCACGATCACAGGTATGCTCCTGGATATCTCAAGGGCCCTTTCCTCGTCTTCCTTCGAAGATATCTTAACCACCTCGAAGTGCTCGCCGGGCCTTAAGTCTCCATCTTCAGAGGCAACCTTCACGAGTCCCAGCTCTTTAACCTTGGCCGAAAACCCCTTCTCTACCCATACGGCGTATGCTCCTCCCTCCAGCGCGGTGGTGACGAGCTCTTTTCTGTAGGGCACCACCTTCACCCAAACGCCTTTCATCCCAGCACCTCCATGGCCTCTTCAACCGAGGCCCCCTCGTTCACTATCAGCGAGATGGCCCTAACCATCCTGTCTGGGTGTGGATGCTGGAACACGTTACGCCCTATGGAGACCCCCCTTCCACCAGCCTCCATGGCGCCTTTCACCATAATCAGCACGTCTTCGTCTGTCTCCATCCTCTCTCCACCGGCTATCACCACGGGTATGGGGCATCCCTCCACCACCCTCGCAAAGGTTTCGGGGCTGCCGGTGTAGGCCACCTTTACGATGTCAGCTCCTATTTCGGCACCCAGCCTGGCGGCATGTTCAACCACGCAGGGCTCGTACTGGTTGCGTATCTTGGGCCCCCTTGCGTAAACCATGGCCAGCAGGGGCATTCCCCACTCCTTTGCCTTCTTGGTGGTCTCGCCAAAGTCCCTCAGCATGGTCTTCTCGTCTTCTGCCCCTATGTTGACGTGAAGGGAGACGGCGTCTGCCCCAAGTTTTATTGCCTCTTGCACCGAGCATACCAGCATCTTGGCGTTGGGATCCGGGGCCAGCGAGGTGCCCGCCGAAAGGTGGATGATGAGTCCCACGTCTCTACCCTTTTTACGGTGTCCAGGGGCAACCAACCCTTTGTGCAGTATGATCGCATTAGCTCCCCCTTCGGCCACCTTGTCCACCATATCCTTCACATTGCAGAGTCCCTTGATGGGTCCCACGCTGACCCCGTGGTCCATGGGCACGATCACCGTGGTGCCCTTCTCCCTGTTCATTATTCGTTCCATCCTTATGGTCTTGCCGATCATCTCTTCATCCTCCTTCACTTTTCGGTCTCTAAAGGAC
Source organism: uncultured Aquificales bacterium (assembly GCA_964593115.1). Classification (GTDB taxonomy): domain Bacteria; phylum Thermosulfidibacterota; class Thermosulfidibacteria; order Thermosulfidibacterales; family JALWSI01; genus JALWSI01. Next base: position 611 of record CAZQJB010000193.1, on the reverse strand, counting down.
CAGGGGAGGTTAGGGTGGCTGTCCACGACTCCGACCAAAGTAAAGGGGCCATGGACAGTGTCGCCTGCCCATGGCCCCTGACTCTCTGCTTAATCTACCCTCAGGAGCGCCTCATAGGCAGGCGCCTCCTAAAGTAATACCACCAGTAGAACGAGCTGCCATCCAGCCCGCCAGGCATGGTGGTGAACCTCTTTGTATGCCGTTCTTTCTCTCTCATGGTTGGGCTTGTTACTACCGGTGTCTCTGCTTGTCAACTTCGTTCTCGGGGATTTTTTTGACAGGTTCACCTGTGGTAAGGTGACCTATGCCGGTGCGGGAGGTGATAGGTGAAAACAGAGGCAGAGTGCTACCCCTGTTTTTTACAGCAGGTGGTGAACACGCTGAAGATGATGGGAATCTCCAACGAGGATGCCCCTTCTATTTTGAGGGGGGTCATGGGGGTTGTTTTGGACTCACCTGCAGACTGGTCTCCACCACAGGTCTCATCGAGGGTGTACGGGTACCTTTCCCGGATCACAGGGGTGAGAGACCCCTTCCTCGAAAAAAAGGTTGAGAGCAACAAGGTTGCACTGCAGATGCTACCTGCACTCAGAGCCATGATCGAGGGCTCG
>CAZQJB010000192.1:0-2877 GCA_964593115.1 uncultured Aquificales bacterium | reverse complement strand
CAAAACAGACCTATGAAATATAGATGAAACCATATTTGGAGGATTGTTGTTTCAACCGCTTGGCCGATCTCACATGGATTCACCACTTTTGAGGGGGGGAGCACCCGGGGCTAATCCTCGTGCTCGATGGCCTGCTTCAGCTTGCGCGATAGCTCCATGAACCGTGCATGGGTGAGCTTAGAGCCAGCAGAATCCACCACGTAGAAGACGTCAACCGCCTTGTTGCCCTCGGTGGTTATCCTGGTGGCCTCTATTGAAAGACCCTCTGAGGTCATGGTGGATGCGATGTCGTAGAGAAGCCCCATCCTGTCCAGGGCCTTGATGTCTATGATGGAGTGGGTGCTCGAGGTCTCGTTGTCAAGGGTTATCTTAGTGGGCACCTTCAAGGTGCTGTACTTCTGCGAGAGAAGCGAGGGTTTCTTTCTTTTTAACAACCCCTCGATGGTGGTCTCGCCAGAGAATACCGCCCCCAGGTCCTCCTGTATCCTCTTGATGGTCCTCTCGCCAATAGAGTACCTGAACCGTGAATCGGTTATATGAAACACGTCAAGGGCGTACGAGTCGCTGCACAAAAAGAGCCAGGCACTCAACACGTTCACCCGGTTCAACGAGAGCACCCCCACGATGTTGGCAAAATCGCCAACCACGTCGCGCTTGCACAGGGCCATCTCAGTGTAGCCCTCCTCGGGATAAGGGGCAAAGGTGATGCTGTACCCCTTTGACACCCTGGCCTCGATCATGGGAGGCAGGTGAACCACCATGTGCCTCACCGACACCTGGGCCAGGTACTTCTCGGGCATGGTGGAGAGCACCTTGGCTATCTGCCCTTTCGTGAACCTGCCCTTTAGCTTACCCTCTAACCTCGCCGATAGCTCTTCAACGCCCCTCTTCTCTTCGGGCCTCGACAGGGCCTCCTCTCCCCTCTCCAGGTAGTCACGGGTGCGCTGGTAGGTCTCTACGATGATGTTGGCCTTCCAGTCTGTCCAGACGTCGGGGCCCACCGCCTTAAGGTCCCCGTAGGTGACAAGCAATAGCATGTCCAGCATCAGTACGTCACCACAGGTATTGGCCAGCTCTTTCAGGGAGTTTGGATCAGTGGGGTCTCGCCTCAGGGCAGTCTGGTACAGGGTGGTGTGATGCCTCACCAAAAACTGCACAACCTCGATCTCTCCGTCTGGGTATCCAAGGGCCTGGAGCATCTCGGTGGTTATCCTGGCCCCTCTCACCGAGTGGCCCCCTCCCCTGCCCTTTCCTATGTCGTGAAGCAGAAGTGCCAGCATCAACAGATGCCTCTTCTCAAGGGGGATGGCCCTGCAGACATCCAGCAGCTCATCAGGCGCCCCCTCTTCTCCGGCCTCAAGCTCCTCGTAGAACTTGATGGAGAGAAGCGAGTGCTCGTCAACGGTGTACCTGTGGTAAACGTCGAACTGCATAAGGCCCCTAAGCCTCTCCCAGAGCGGAAAGATGCGCCCTAAGAACCCTACCTCGTGAAGAAACCTCAAGGTGCTGTAGGCGTTGGTGGAGGAAAGTATCAGGTTCAGGGTCTCGCGCACCCCAGGTGTCCGGTAGTCCTCCTCACGCCACGAGAGGGGTGGAATCCAGAAGCTTTTGGGTATAACCCCGAAGTTCACCCCCTGAAGCTGCAACTTGTGAACGTCTTCCAAGAAGTGTGCAGGAGACTTGTACCTGTGCTCTAACAGCTCCATCAGGGTCTTCACCTCCCAGAGCCTGAAGGGGGCCAACTCCACCTCCTCCATGGTGCGAAGCAGAAAGGCCCTTGCAATACGGCGGATGGAGGCTACGCTGGCATAGTAGTCTCGCATGAACAGCTCTACCGCCGAGAGCCGCCTGGTGCTTCGGTATCCCAAATGTTCCGCCGCAAACTCCTGCAGGTCGAGTGAGAGAACGTCTGTCTTGCGCTCCCTTTGGGCCTGTATCTCGTTTCTAACCCGCCATAGAAAGTCCACAGAGTTAGAGAGTATCTCGAACTCCAACGGGGTCAACAGGCCCTTACGCTTCAGGTCCCTGATGGTGGCCGAGCCGTACACCACCTTTGCCGCCCAGAGAACCGTGTGCACGTCTCTCAGGCCCCCGGGGCTCTCCTTCACATTGGGCTCGAGCAGGTACATTGAGGAACCGAACTTCTCGTGGCGCTCCTCTACCCAACCCATTATCTCTTGTATGAACTCCCTCTTCTTCTTGCCCTTGAGTCCCCCGGGAAGCATGTTCTTGAATCTCAGGTAGGGATTGAGGCTGCCACCTATGAGCCGGGCATCGAGAAAGGACATGCGTATGGTGCTGTCCTCCTCCATGAGCTTGATGGCCTCTTTCACAGAGCGGTAGCTATGGCCCACGTGGAGTCCCATGTCCCAAAGTGCCTGCACCATGGTGCCCACCTGCTCTTCTCTCCTGAACCCCCTGCCCGTGTAGAGAAACATGATATCCACGTCTGAATAGAGCCCCATCTCTTTGCGGCCGTATCCGCCAAGGGCCACGATGGAGTAGTCGGGGTATCCCAAGCTGAACAACGCGTAGAAGAGCTGACGCAGAATAGAGTCCACCATCTGGGTGAACAGGGTTAACTGGAGGCTGCCCTTCACCCCCTGGCGGTTCCACTCAACCACAAGGGCCCTTTTATGCTCTATCTCCTCTTTCAGCTCAAGTGCAATCTCCGAGATGTTCACGGGCCTAATCAACCCTAACAACCCTCCAGCACGTGGGGTATCACCTCCATGGATACCACCCTCTCTCCATCAACCTCAACCGCCACCAGACTCACCACGTACTCGCCCTTCTCCATGCGCTCCCTCTTCCTGTAGAGCTCCACCGCCTTTTTCAGCCTTGATAGCTTGCGCCTGCCCATGGACTCCACTGGGG
>CAZQJB010000191.1:0-2888 GCA_964593115.1 uncultured Aquificales bacterium | reverse complement strand
GATGGGCAATCCAAGAACTGAAACAGCCTATTGGGGAGCGGAAACCTGCCAAAAGTTCTCATCGTAAGGGTAAGGGAGTGATCACGGGTTCAAGAGGAAGCTTTCTCACTTCTCAGTGAGTGGTTTGTGAGACGAGCTCTTAGGTGTTTCTTTACCGATCTATTTTATACGTAATCAATATTTTCCCCTTAGACGAATCGATATAAGTGGCCTTAACCCATCACTCGGATCCCGTCTCCAATCCCTATCAGCCAACTCACTAAGCGCGGGCTCTTTAATCCCAGATCCATCGGCATCAAATCCCTCTTTAACATGCTGTATTACAACCCTTATATCGTCAGGCAACCAACAATGGCCAAATGAAAACTCTTCTCCCTCTCCATCTATATCCAAGTGAAATTCAACAAAAGAGGCTGCCCATCTATGTACTGCTCTGTAAATGACTGCGGGCGAGCTTGAGTGATCCGACCAACCCACCCTACACCGAAATCTTCTTCTAATTGTTTCTATTACAGCAAGATTGCATTCTTCTGATGGCACAGGATAAGACGATACACAATGCAGAAGAGTTAGGTCTTCACAGCCATTGCCACGTAACACATTCACTGCATGTGCTATTTCCTCCATGGTGGCCATACCAGTGGAAAGCACCATCGGTTTTCCAGTTCTTGCACATTTGATGAGTAGATCATCCCAAAGCAACTCATAAGAAGCAATCTTATAAAAGCATACGTATGGTAAAAGTTCTTCTACTGCTTTGAGATAAAAAGGCGTACACCCGAAATCTATACCCATTTTTTTGCAGTGATCGGATATGGACGGAAGAAACTCAAGGGGAAGCTCCCAATGCCTTCTCCTATTATGCTCTTCACTCTTTGCTAAAACTTCAGGTGCAAAGAGTTTATCAATTTTAAAGAGTTGAAACTTTACGGCGTCACATCCAATATTTACTGCTGTATCTATAAAACGTAAGCATCTATTAAGATCTTTGTTGTGATTACTAGATACCTCAGCAACAAATAAAGTTCTGTCAAACATACCAGCTCCTCAAACAAAAGAGTACAAACAGCCTTCGGCCTTCTCACCTCTGACAGGGTGAGAGCCCCTCTGGTTCATTTTCGGAACCTTCTTGCGGCCCCTTTAGCCCACTTCTATGTAAATACCACCACGAGCCACCTATGGGAAGAGGGATTGCCCATGAAAATGGAATATATTGAGAAGATAGAGACACACACCACAAGATACAGGCATTATGGCAGGCAGGGCGCTAAAAGAGGCAGGGATCAAACCTTCTCCATCACCAGTTCCAGCAACTCGAGCAGCACGTTCTTGGCGCTATCTTTGTCTGTGGCCACACAAGGAACCACCTTCACGCTATCGTCTAAGTCAAGGTACGAGCGAATGAAGTCAGGAGGCCAGGCGTTGGGCAGGTCTTGCTTGTTTGCCGCCACGACATAGGTGGTGCCTATCTCGGTGTAGAAAAAGTCTATTATCTTTCTGGCCCGCCTGATGTTCTCTCCGTCTGTGCTGTCAACCATAACCACAACCCCAAGGGCCCCCTCTCCCAATATCTGCCACATGAAGTCGAACCTCTCTTGCCCAGGGGTACCGAACAGGTAGAGCACCAGGTCTCTGTCTATGGTGAGCTTGCCAAAGTCCATGGCCACGGTGGTCTCGTCCTTAACGGCCTTCTCTTCTTCAGAGCGTATCTTTTTCTCGGTGAGCACCACGTCTATCTCGCTCAAGGTCTTTATGAGTTGGGTCTTGCCCGAGGCAAAGGGGCCAGAGATCACCACCTTAACGTTCATCAAATGCCCCGTATCTTTTTTATGAGCCTTTTCAACAGGCCTCTCGTCACCCAGCGCTTCTCTATCTTGGGCCTTTTGCGGGCCCTGCCGATTATACCGGCACACAGCAACCCGAAGAGCACCCTGGTCACCTCTTTGGAGGGCATACCAGAAGCCTCTATCACCCTCTCTACGCTACGCTCACCGTCCACCGCATCGAGAATGTCCATCTCTCTGGTTGTCAGCTCCGCCCTCTTGGCCATCTCTTCCCAGTTGCTACGCCTCTCGAAAACCAGTTGCAAAGAGCTTATCTTACGCCCCACAACATCCCAATCGTCAAGCCTACGGGTGGCCTCCATTATCACGAACTCAGAGGGAATCAGCACTGGCTCGAAACCATCTTCTAAAAAGAAACTGGCCTCTTCAAAGGCAAAAGAGCCCTTTTGCAGGCCTGTGACCTTAAGCAAGGTATCTATCACCTCTTGCCAGCATTTACCGTCCTCACCCTCCTTCTTCATGGACTGCAAGAACCTTGTGAACTTCTTCTTAGAGAAGAAGTCGTACATCTTCTTGGCCGTTGTGGCATAGACAACGTCTCCATCAACAAAATAAACGCCGGCCAAGAGATCAGGAGACGAAATGAGCAACACCCCTGTCTCTTTGTTCGACTTTATTATCTGAAACACCTCTATGGGGTGAAAGAGCCTCAGGTCTCCCTTTACGGCCATCAGGGGTTCCCCTCCATTGTTGCTCCACCAGACACCTGTCCCTCAAGGTCAGTCCCCACCCTTCTTGCCACCTCGGTCTTGAAATAGAAGAGCGCCCTTTTCGCCCTGGCAAGGTCCTTTTTCAGTCTCTCTACATCTTCGCATCTGCCCTCGAAGGCGGTCTCTAACTCGACAAGAACCCTCTGCGCATCTGCTATGCGGTTCTCTAACACCGCAACGGAGTCGTTGAATGCCTCACCAAGGGCACCCACTATGTCGGCAGAGGTCTCGGCCCTGACACTAAGGTCTCCCTGGGCCGCCTGGTTGAGACACTCAACCAGCTCTACCATGGCGTTGTGAACGAACAACCTGTCCCTTCTTGCCTCTTCCACCT
>CAZQJB010000190.1:0-2895 GCA_964593115.1 uncultured Aquificales bacterium | reverse complement strand
GACCGTCCTCTCGTTTCTACCGCCCCTATTCAGAAAAGGTGACCTGGACACCTGCCTGAGAAACAAGGGCTATTCTGCCCAGGTGTTGAACAGGGCGATGAAAAGAAGACTCATTGCCAGAGTATCCAGGGGGGCCTACCTCAACGTCCTGAAATGCAGTTTCACAGGTCAATGGCCAGCGGTAGAGGAAGTGGCCTGTCACCTGAAACCCGCTGCCTACGTCAGCCTCGAATGGGCCCTTCACCACTGGAACCTGCTTCTCCAGAGACCCGCGGTATGCACAGCCGTGGTATCCAGGGTGGGTAGGCTCAAGAGATTGCACTTTGCAGAGACTTACGGCGACACAAGGGTAGAGTATCACATCGAATACTCTGCCATATCGAAAGTCCCGAGACACTTCGGCATCGAAAGGATAGATGGGCTCAGGGCAAGAATAGCCTCTCCTGAAAGGGCCCTGTTGGACTGGCTTCACCTGCGTCGTCCCTCTGACTACCTGCTTGCCTCGTGGCTGGAAGAGATGGAACTGGGCAACATGGATGTGGAAAGGCTGGAGGGCTTCTCAACCCATTACCCCCCAAGGGTGAGAAATCTGGTCAGGCTGGTTACAGGGGTATCCACGGGTTAAGGGACTGAACCGATCCCCACCGTCTCCCGGCGTTAGCATCCCCCAAAAAGCCGATGGCCAGACCCTCTGCCCACCCACCACGAAGGGGGCCTGGAAAACAACAGCGCAGATGGGTGGGGGATACACGCATAAGGGAGAAGACCCTGGGCCGTGCCCCGGTTCGGCACAGTCAACCTTGCCCTTTAGATGGCCGGGAATATACTCTCCCCCAAGGAAGAAAGGGGGTTCAATGGAGTACCACAAGGAGAAAGGGACGGCCATTGTCGATCCCGAGCAGGGTCAAGAAAAGGTTGAAAGGCTGTCTGAGGAGCTGCTCGCCCTCTTTGATGGTAAAGACAAGGCCCTGATTGAAAAAGCCATAGAGGTGGGCAAAAGGGCCCACCAGGGCCAGTTCAGAAAGTCTGGTGACCCCTACATCGTCCATCCCCTCACCGTTGCCAGGATACTGCGTGAGAACATGCACATGGACACCGTAGGGGTCACGGCAGCGGTGCTCCACGACGTGGTTGAGGACACCCCACTCACCACAGATGACATAGAGAGGGAGTTCGGAAAAGACGTGGCCTTTCTCGTGGACGGGGTGTCCAAGATAGGTCGGGTGGAGGTGAAGAGCCGGCTGCAGCAGCAGGCAGAGACCGTGCGCAAGATGATTCTCGCCATGTCGCGGGACATCAGGGTGCTATTGATAAAGCTGGCCGACCGCCTACACAACATGCGCACCATCCACTTCATTCCAGACGAGGAGAAGCGCAGAAAGATCGCCGAAGAGACCCTTGACATCTACGCCCCCCTGGCACACAGGCTGGGTATCGCCTGGATCAAGTGGGAGCTCGAAGACCTCTCGTTCAAGCAGGTGAACCCCGAGATGCACGCCAAGATACAGGCGCTTGTGGCAAAAAGCCGGGAGGAGAGAGAGGCCTACATCGAGGGCATGCGCAACATCGTGCAGCAGAAGCTGAGTGAACGTGGAATAAAGGCCACCATCCAGGGGCGCCCCAAGAACTTTTACAGCATCTACAAGAAGATGGAAGAGAACGGCCTCTCTTTCGAAGAGGTTTACGACCTGACCGCCCTCAGGGTTATCGTGGACACCCCCGACGAGTGCTACACGGTGCTGGGAATAATACACTCCAACTGGCCCCATGTGCCGGGCAGGTTCAAAGACTACATCACCCTGCCAAAACCCAACATGTACCAGTCACTGCACACAACGGTGATCGGCCCAAAAGGCGAGAGGGTGGAGTTCCAGATACGCACCTGGGAGATGCACCGGATAGCCGAAGAGGGAATCGCCGCCCACTGGGGCTACAAGGAGAAGAGAGCAGCGGTCACAGACGAGGAGACCAGGGTGGTTCAATGGGTGCGCAACGTGCTGGAATGGCAAACCGAAACCTCTGATCACAAGGACTTTCTGCGCAACCTGAAGATGGATCTCTTCCCAGAGAAGGTTTACGTCTTCACCCCAAAGGGAGAGGTGCGCTCCTTTCCCAAGGGCTCTACCCCCCTCGACTTCGCCTACGCAATCCACACAGACGTGGGCCATCACTGCACCGGTGCCAGGGTGAACGGAAAGCTGGTCTCGTTGAACTACCACCTGAAGACGGGAGACCAGGTAGAGATAATCACCTCCGCCAATGCCCATCCAAGCAGGGACTGGCTGAAGATAGTGAAGACCTCCCGCGCCCGCACCAAGATACAAGGGTGGCTGAGAACCCAGGAGAGGGAGAGGGCGTTCTCTGTGGGCAAGTCCCTCTGCCAGGCAGAGTTCAGAAAGCTGGGCAAGAACTTCAACAGGTACCTGGAAGAGGGAAGAATAGACGCCATATCCAGCGATTTCGGCTTCAGGACAGGTGAGGACCTGGTGGTGGCCACGGGATTCGGCAAGGTGGCAGCCCGCCAGGTGGCCCGCAAGGCCGTGTCTCCCGACGAGGTGGAAGGTGAGAAAGAGAAGAAGAGGCTATCCTCACAGCTCTTCGAGAACCTTAGGCCACAGAGAAAGACCGAGGGCACCTCGATCTCGGTGAAGGGTGTGGACGACGTGCTGGTGAAGTTCGCACGCTGCTGCAATCCCATACCCGGAGACGAGATAGTTGGTTACATCACAAGGGGCAAGGGCATAACGGTACACGCCGCCAACTGTCCCAACCTGATGACCCTGCAGCTCGAACCCGAGAGACAGATAGAGGTTGAGTGGGAGGTGGATAACCCCGTTCCCATGCCTGTGAAGCTGCTGGTGGAGACAGAGGACACCCCTGGCATACTGGCAGAGA
>CAZQJB010000189.1:0-2932 GCA_964593115.1 uncultured Aquificales bacterium | reverse complement strand
TTTGGCACTGCCCTTGGCGCTCTTTTCTCGTTCAGGTGTTACCCCTGCTGGCCTGTTGTCTCCGGCGGGGTTGGTGGTTGCAGCCTTCTTGGGCTCTCCCCTCGTTCCCGTGGTGCTGGATGGGGCAGGTGGCACGTAGGGCAGCAGTACCCCTGTAAGATTGCCAGCGGCCCTCTTCGCCAGAGAGGGCGATGGTGCCGCAACGAGAATCGCCATAACCAGCATGGCCAGAAACCTGTACATGCCCATTGTACCCCTCAAAATATCACCGCCTTTCGCAGGTGACGAACCTTCACCTTTCCCTTTGACGGGAAGAGGTCGAACCCCCTTCCCTCTACGATGTACCGGCCCTTCAGCTTGAACTCCTTCGAGGTGCTCACCTTGTTGTCGTGAAGATCCCAGACGAGCTCTGAGGTGGTCAACACCTCTTTTCCCATTGACACCCTCACTTCGCCCCAAAGCCTTCCCACCTGCCGTTTCTGGTCAACCTGGCCGTGCTTTCCGCGCACCACGATCACCTTTCCCGGGGCGTAGTTGTAGGTGATGCTCACCCCCTTTAAGATGAAGGTGTTACCCTTCACCTGGGCCTCCTCTGCCTTTAGCAGCCAAGAGAGCTTGCCCCCCTTCGAGCTGGAGAGTTCCAGGCCTTCCACAACGCCCTTCCTGGTCAGCTTTCCCTTGGCCCTTATGCCGCTGGCCCGGTAAACGTGTTCTCCCCACAGCACCACCCCCACCACCAGCGCCAGCAGTGCCGAGACCACCAGTAAAAGCCATTTTTTTCTCTTCACCGGCGGTAACGTTCTGTGACACTCTCCCAGTGTCCCTGGGTCTTCAGCAGCAGCTCGATGAACTCTCGCACTGCTCCCCGTCCACCGGGCAGGCTGGTCACGTGGTGGGCCACCGCCTTCACCTCGGGATGGGCGTCACCCACGGCAACGCCCAGGCCCACCCGTCTCATAAGGGGGATGTCAACCACGTCGTCCCCCACGTAGGCGGTCTCTTTTGGGTTCAGCCCCTCTTTTTCCACCAGCTCACCAAAGAGCCCCAGCTTGTCATGAATCCCCTGGTAAACCCTGCCTATTCCCAGCTCCTTTGCCCTGCGCTCCACCACCTTCGAGCGTCTTCCCGTGATTATCATGGTGGAGATTCCGGCCCTGTGCAGCATCACTATGCCATGACCGTCTTTCACGTTGAAGAACTTCAGCTCGTTGCCCTCGCCATCCATCACGATGCGCCCATCTGTGAGCACCCCGTCAACGTCGAAGATCACCGTGGTGATGCCAAGCCATCTCTCTTTCTTCCCAATCCCTTCCATGGGATCAGGATACACAAGGTCGAAGGTGTTCTCAACACGCCCCTCTGCTCTCTCCGTGACAGTGTCCCAGGCGTTCAGGGCAGTCCGGGAAGCGCCAGGCCCACCTTGGCTATCCACCGGTTGCACGGCAGGTCAAAGTGTATCAGGTGCCCCCTGCATCGGCAGTCGGATGCCCCGAAACGGGGCGGGTGTGGCCTGCCACCCATTCCAACGAGGCGTTTTGCAATGCGGCACTCGTCGGTTCCCCTTTCGGGGAAGAGAAAGACCGCCGTTAGGTTGGCGTGGGGCAACAGGTGGTCGATGTGCCACCGTGGACTCTTCTCGCTGCGTGAATGGCGGGCTATGCGCTGTTTTAGGTTTCTTCTTGCCCTGCCTACGTAGCAATAGGTGCCAGGATCGAGAATGAATCGGCCCAGCCTACCCACCTGTAAGCCTTGCTCCTCTTTAACTTCGAGCACCATCAGGTAGTGGCCCTTGTTGGTTTTCCAGTCAAATGGGGCCAATGGTGCCTCTCTCAGCTGCCGGTGGGTTGTGGGTAGCACTCTTTAAGCAGCCTTAGCTGCTGGGCCTCCATCTCTGCCCTATCTTCTGGAGACTGGTCGTCCCAGCCCAGCAGGTGCAGGATGCCGTGGATCACTAACAGGACAAGCTCTTCCTCGACGCTGTGGCCGTACTCTTCGGCCTGTGCCTTGGCCCTTTCCACCGAGACCATCACGTCTCCCAGAAGCTCCTGCCGAGGCGATGGGATGTCGCCATCCCTCTGTGGGAACGAGATCACGTCGGTGGGCCCCTGGTGGGAAAGGTACCTTTCGTTGTAGGTGGCAATTGTTTCGTCGCTCACCAGCACTATGCTGAGTTGCGAGCGCTCTTCCCCGAACTTCTCGAGCACGCACCTTGCAACCCTGCGGAGCGTGGAGTGGGAGACCTTGAGAAGGTCCTGTTGGTTCAAGATGGTGATTCCCATGTATTACCCCTGGGTTTTCTTTTCGGGATACTTTATTCGCCTGTGGAAGAGGCCGATGAGCATTCTCGAGAAGACCCCCATCACCACGTGGATGTCCCTAAGTGTGAGGTCGCAGTCCTCAAGTTGCCCCTCCATGAATATGCTGTTGATGACGTCTCGGACCAGGCCGTTTATCCGGGAGGGCGAGGGGTCATCGAGGCTTTTGGAGGCTGCCTCTACCGCATCTGCCATCATCACTATGGCCGCCTCTTTGAACTGGGGGATGGGCCCTGGATACCTGAAGGTCTCTTCTGTGAACTCCTCTTCGTCCATCTGGCGCACTGCCTTGTCGTAGAAGAACCGGATTAGCGTTGTGCCGTGGTGCTGCTCGATGATGTCCTGTACCACCGTGGGCAGCCTGTATCTCTTGGCAAGCTCTATGCCTTCCTTAACGTGGGAGAGTATGATGAGACGGCTCATGGATGGCGACAGGGAGTCGTGCTTGCTCTTACCCTCGGTGTTTTCAATGAAGTAAGACGGGTTCTTTATCTTGCCGATGTCGTGGTAATAGCCCCCCACCTTGGCCAGGTGGGAGTTGGCGTTCACCGCCCTGGCGGCGGCCTCGGCCATGTTGGCCACGTGTATGCTGTGGTTGTATGTTCCCGGTGCCTTTT
>CAZQJB010000188.1:0-2962 GCA_964593115.1 uncultured Aquificales bacterium | reverse complement strand
AGGTGCAATAGACCACCTTTAGCAACCTCTCCTCGAAGAGCACCTCCACGAGGCGCTTCATCTGCGGTATCAGCCCTGCGTGGTGGTATCCCACCCCTGCAAGCAGAAGATTACGCACCCTGTCCAAGAAGGGCAGGGCCTCTTCTGGAAGCTCCAAGTTGTTCAGGTAGGCCTTTATTCGTTTTCTCTCGGCTGGTGTGGTGAACGAGCTAACCTCTCCCAGCTCGTGGGCATAGGCCTCGACTCTCTTCCTGTTGAACATGAAGTAGAGGGCTGGAAGCATCCCCTGCTCGTAGAGCAGGTGTACGATCTGCAGGTGGTTCACGGGTTTGAAGAGGGGTGGCCCCTTTCTCTTGCTCTTAGGCCCCCTCACCTTTCGCATCTTCTCTATCTTATTGATAACCTTGTTTAAGGGCTCAAGCCCCGTCTCTTTGGTTATTCCGAGCAAAGAGAGGGGTACGGCCCGTTTCAGGTGGCGTATAACCTGGGTCTTGCGCCCCTTTATCACCTCTATCCATAGGGCCACCTCTTCAGCATTGGGGGCGGTGGCCGATAGCCCCAGGATCTGGGTCTGCGGGGGCAGCAGCACAATGCTCTCCTCCCATGCAGGCCCCCTGTCCCTGTCTGACAGGTAGTGGACCTCGTCGTAAACCACCATGCGGGGCACATAGTACAGGCTGTCCTCTTGAAGCATGTTGCGCAGCACCTCTGTGGTCATAACCAGCACGGTGCCGTCGTCGTTTATCACCTCGTCGCCTGTTATAAGTCCCACGCTCTCCCCGCCGAAAAGGGTGCAGAACTCCCTGAACTTCTGGTTGCACAGGGCCTTTAGTGGGCCTGTGTAGATAACCCGTCCCTCGTTTCTATTCAGTATCCCCTTTATGGCGTGGTCAACTATGGCGGTCTTGCCAGTTCCCGTGGGTGCCGCCACTATCAGGTTGTGACCGGAGTCGAGTACCTTCAATGCCTTCTTTTGAAAGGGATCCAGTTTCTCATAGGGTATTATTGACACCTAATCCGTTCTCCTTCTCTTCTTGTTTAGCGGTTTATGTTCTGATTATAAGCCTGCGGGCACCAAAGAGAAAGGTCAGGTTTACCGGTTCCAGAGGGGAGGAGGCAAGAAGGTTGGGTTTTGCTGCCCTTGGTGAGATTGAGAGAAAGGTTGAACGTGGAGAACCCCTTTCGCGGGAGGATGGTATTGCCCTGTTTCGTTGCAGGGACCTGCTGAGAGTAGGCGAGTTGGCAAACGAGGTACGCCAGCGCATGCACGGGGATCGCACCTTCTTTGTGGTGAACAGGCACATAAACCCCACTAATCTATGCGTGAACAGGTGCAGGTTCTGCGCCTTTCACAGGAAGGGAGAGGAGCCCGATGCCTATGCCTTGGGCATAGACCAGATACTTGACAGGGCGAAGAGAGCCAGCGACGAAGGGGCCAGGGAGCTTCACATAGTTGGTGGCCTTCATCCTCACTGGTCTTACCAGTTCTACGTGGAGATAGTGAGGGAGCTGAAGCAGGCCTTTCCCGACATGCACGTTAAGGCCTACACAGCGGTGGAGATAGACCACCTCTCACGGATCTCGGGCAAGGACTGTGGCAAGGTGCTTGAAGACTTAAAAGAGGCAGGCCTGGACTCAATGCCCGGGGGTGGAGCAGAGGTCTTCTCTGCAAGGGTTAGGGCAGAGTTATGCCCTAACAAGACCCCATCTGGACGCTGGATAGAGATACACGCATTGGCCCATGACATAGGTATCCCCACCAACGCCACCATGCTCTACGGTCACATTGAGAGCGTAGAGGAGAGGGTGGACCACCTCCTTGCCCTGAGGGAGTTGGAAGAAGAACATCCAGGCTTTCTTGCCTTTGTGCCTCTGGCCTTTCACCCGGAGAACACCCCCATTAAACTGGATGGGATCGTGGGAACGACGGGAAGGGACGACCTGGTCACCATAGCGGTATCGAGGCTGCTTCTTCACAACATTCCCCACATCAAGTCCTACTGGGTGATGCTGGGGGAGAAGATAGCCCAGACGGCCCTGTGGTTTGGTGCAGATGACCTTGAGGGAACGGTGGTGGACGAGAGGATCACCCATGCCGCCGGGGCCTCTTCCCCAAGGGGGTTGTCCAAGCATAGGATACTGAAGGTTATCAGGAATGCCGGCAGGATACCGGTGGAGAGGGACGCCCTGTACAACGAGGTGAAGGTTTATGGATGAGCTTATCTACAGGACCTACCAGGAGGGTGACGAGGAGGGTTTCCTGAGTCTCTTCAAAGAGGTGTTTGGCCACGACCTCACCATGGAGGTGTGGGAGTGGAAGTACCGCTTGGCCCCAGGTGGTGGTCCCAGGATGGCCGTTGCCCAGGAGCCAGGCGGGAAGATAGTTGCTGCCTACAACGTGGTCTCCCTTCCCGCCTTGATCCGTGGTGAACAGGGTACGCTGGGCCAGTGTGTGGATATCATGGTTCATCAACGCCACAGGGGCAAGTTCATGAGGCAAGGCGTACTTCTTAAAACCTTTCAGCAGTTCTGCCAATCATACAAGGATAAAGGGGTGAACTTCCTTTACGGTTTTCCCGGACGCCGGCATTGGGTTTTAGGTCAGAGGACGGGGATATACCAGGGTGGTGGCCAGGTTCCCTTCTTCAAAAGAGACGCCCGAAGGCAGGGGTTATCCACTCGCCTCATGTACAGTTTCAGACCCCTGCCAAAAGAGATGCTGCCCCTTGTTGATGTGCTCTGGGAGAGGAACCAAGGGGGCTTCTCCACCTCTGTGGTTCGCGATTCCCGTTACGTGGACTGGAGGTTCTTCAATAACCCCAGGTGGAGCTACGCCCTTTACCTGCTTAAAAGACGCGGTGGAGAAGAGCTGGGATGGTGCGCCATTAAGGCCGTGGACGGAGAGACCTTGCTGGTGGACTTCGTGGTCCCTGAAGGACTCTTCGGTGTGCTGCTGAGAAAG
>CAZQJB010000187.1:0-2981 GCA_964593115.1 uncultured Aquificales bacterium | reverse complement strand
CTAATGTTGCAGGACATACGCTTGCCATGACATCCCCCCTTGGCTATAAGGTCCCGAGACAACCTTTTGGGAAAGGAGTGTGAGTGTGTTCGAGATAGTGGCGAAGAAGGAATGGCACCCCACGATCACCGAATTCTGGGTGAAGGCCCCGTTTGTGGCCAAGAAACACAGACCTGGACAGTTCATGATCCTGAGGATCCACGAAGAGGGCGAGAGGATTCCCCTGACCATAGCCGAGAGCAACAAGGAGAAGGGGCTGATTCGCATCATCTTCCAGAAGGTGGGTAAGACCACCTTCCACCTTGGCACCCTCAATGTGGGAGACAGCCTCTTGGACGTGGTGGGTCCCCTTGGAAGGCCCACGGACATAGAGAACCGTGGCACCGTCGTATGCGTAGGCGGAGGCGTGGGAATAGCCCCGCTATTTCCCATTGCCTGTGGAATGAAAGATGCCGGTAACAGGCTAATCACCATCCTCGGTGCAAGGTCTAAGGACCTGCTCATCATGGAGGACGACTTCAGAAAGGTCTCAGACGAACTCATAATCACCACCGACGACGGCAGCTACGGCAGAAAGGGATTTGTCACCCACGCCCTTGAGGACGTGTTGAAGGCCGAGAAGGAGAAGGTGGGCGAGGTCGTAGGTATAGGTCCTCCAATAATGATGAAGTTCATTGCAAAGGTGGCAGAGCCCTTCGGGGTTCCCCTCACGGTAAGCCTAAACTCCATCATGGTGGATGCGACGGGCATGTGTGGTGCCTGCCGAGTCAGCGTAGGCGGCAAGACCCGTTTTGTCTGCGTGGACGGACCCGAGTTCAACGGCTACGAGGTGGACTTCGACGAGCTCATGATGAGGCAGTCAATGTACAAGGATAAAGAGCGAGCGGCACTTGAAAGGTTCAAGAAAGAGTGCCCACAGGCATTTGAAGGCGTAGGAGAGGTGGCGTGATGGCTGAGCAGAAACCGAAAAAGAAAGGTCTCGATCTCAACAGGCATGACATGCCCAGGCAGGACCCGAAGGTTCGTATCACCAACTTCAACGAGGTCGCCTTGGGATACACCGCCGAAATGGCTATTGCAGAGGCAGAGAGGTGCCTCGAGTGCAAGAAGCCGCTCTGCATAGACGGCTGCCCTGCAGAGGTGAAGATTCCAGAGTTCATTCACCTCATCAAGGAGGGCAAGTTCATGGAGGCATCTCTCAAGATAAAAGAGACCAACGCCCTGCCCGCCGTGTGTGGAAGGGTCTGCCCCCAAGAGGAGCAGTGCGAAGAGGTCTGCGTGCTGGCCAAGAAGGGGGCCCCGGTGGCCATAGGCCGGCTTGAGAGATTCGTGGCCGACTACGAGGCGGCCCAGGGGGAGTCGGCCCAGCCCGAGATCGCCCCTTCAACCGGAAAAAAGGTGGCAGTGGTGGGTTCCGGGCCTGCCGGTCTCACCGTGGCGGCAGACCTGGCACTGCTGGGACACAAGGTGACCATCCTCGAGGCCCTCCACAAGGCAGGGGGCGTTCTGGTTTACGGTATCCCCGAGTTCAGGCTTCCCAAGGCCATAGTTCAGCGCGAGGTGGACTACATCACCTCCCTTGGCGTCGAGCTGAAGACCGACGTTGTGGTGGGCAAGACCTTCACCGTTGACGACCTTCTCAACGAAGAGGGGTACGATGCCGTATTCCTCGGCGTGGGTGCCGGCCTCCCGTGGTTCATGGACATTCCCGGGGAGAACCTGAACGGGGTCTATTCTGCCAACGAGTTCCTCACCAGGAGCAACCTGATGAAGGCCTACAAGTTTCCCCAGTACGATACCCCCATCTGCGTGGGCAAGAAGGTGGCGGTGGTGGGAGGAGGCAACGTGGCAATGGACGCGGTGCGCTCCTCTCTGCGTCTGGGGGCCGCCGAGGCCCACATCGTTTACCGCCGCTCCCGTGCCGAGATGCCTGCCCGTGCGGAAGAGATAGAGAACGCCGAGGAAGAGGGCGTCATCTTCGACCTGCTCATCAATCCCCTTGAGATACTGGGAGACGAGAACGGATGGGTGAAGGGAATGAAGTGCATACGCATGGAGCTGGGTGAGCCCGACAGCTCGGGCCGCCGCCGCCCCATTCCCATCGAGGGCTCCGAGTTCATCATGGACGTTGATATGGTGATCATGTCCATCGGAACAGGTGCCAACCCTCTTATCCCCAGCACCACCCCGGACATGGAGGTGAACAAGTGGGGATACATCGTTGCAGATCCCAACACCTGCAAGACCACAAAGAAGGGTGTGTTTGCCGGTGGAGACATCATACGCGGGGCGGCCACGGTTATCCTGGCAGTTGGAGACGGCAAGACCGCGGCGAGGGAGATACACCAGTACCTGACCACTGGAGAGTGGTAAAAGAGAGATGGAGTTCTCTTTAGCCCAGAGGCTTCAGAATCTTCCCCCTTACCTCTTCGCAGAGCTTGACGAGGCAAAGGCCAGGGAGGAGGCCAAGGGGAAACGAATAATAGACCTTGGGGTGGGGGACCCTGACACCCCCACCCCCAAGCCCATAATCGAGAGGCTGAAAAAGGCCGCAGAGGACCCTAAGAACCACCAGTATCCCTCTTACGATGGTATGCTATCCTTCAGGCAGGCAGTGGCCAACTGGTACATGCGCCGCTTTGGGGTAGAGCTTGACCCCAATGGAGAGGTGCTCACCCTCATAGGTTCAAAGGAGGGCATAGGCCACCTGCCCCTGGCCTTCGTGAATCCAGGGGAGGTGGTGATGGTGTCTGATCCAGGATACCCCGTTTACAGCGGAAGCACCATCATGGCCCAGGGAGAGCCTTATCCCTTGGTGTTGAAAGAGGAGAACGGCTACCTGCCCAACCTGGAGGAGATTCCAGGGGATGTGCTGAAAAAGACCAAGATCATCTTTCTCAACTACCCCAACAACCCAACTGCCGCCGTGGCCAACCTGGAGTTCTTTGAAAAGGCGGTGGCCTTCGCCAGGGAGCACGGCA
>CAZQJB010000186.1:0-2992 GCA_964593115.1 uncultured Aquificales bacterium | reverse complement strand
CCCTCTCGGCATCGGCTATCCAGCGGTCTATGCGGTCCTTGAACTCCTGCATCTCGTCTTTGAACCCACGCATTTCGGCCTTGAACTCACGGGTGTCCTTTACGGACTCCGCTTGCATCTCGATCACCCTGTTAAGCAGTGCCCAGGTCTCTGCTATCTTGGCGTCGTGTTCGGCAGAGATCCCTTCTAACCTCTCTACCCTGGCCTTGGTAACCGCATCTGCCATCTAAAATCTCTCCCTTCGCTGCCCTTTCACACCAACAATACCAGAAGATAAGGATAAGCTCAACGTTCCTCTCTTTCGGGCAGGTACTCTACCCTCTCAACCTGCCAGCCCCTGCCTCTCCCCTTGTTAAGGTATTATCGGTAAAGACCTTGCCTTAAAGCTCTGCCAGATGGTCCGGTTTCTCCCCCCTTAGCGCCTTAACTAGGTCACGGGCGGCGGCCCTCGCCATACGACGGCGGGTGTCTCCACTGGCGCTGCCTATGTGTGGCAAAAGCACCACCCTTGGGGTTTTCATCAAAAGCCCGTCTATCTCGGGTTCCCTCTCGTAAACATCGAGGCCGGCACCCCAGATCTCACCAGAGTTTATGGCCTGGGCCAGCTCCCTCTCTTTCACTATGGGTCCCCTGCCGATGTTTATGAGCACGGCGGTAGGCTTCATTGCCTTGAACTCCTCTCTGCCGAACCTGCCCTTGGTCTCTGGGGTTAAGGGGGCAGAGATGATAAGGTGATCGCTCTTTTCTATCAGCTCTTCAAAGGTGACGTAGGTGGCTTTCACCTCGTTCTCATAGGGGCTCTTGTTGCGGTTGTGGTAGAGCACCTTCATCTGGAATCCCTGGGCCCTTCTTGCAATGGCCGCCCCTATGCGGCCCATGCCGAAGATGCCAAGGGTAGAACCGTACACATCCTGACCTATCAGAAGGTGGTGACGCCAACCCTTGAACAGGCCATCCCTGCAGAAACGGTCACCCTCTGCGATGCGCCTCGCCGTGGCCATCAACAGGGCCCAAGCCAGGTCTGCAGTGGCCTCGGTGAGTATTCCCGGTGTGTGGGTTACCACGATCCCCCTCTTCTTTGCCTTCTCGAGATCTATGTGGTTAAGGCCTGTTGAGACACTGCTTATCACCTTCAGTTTTGGGCAAGAGTCAATAAGTTCCTCATCTATCCGGTCGTAGAGCATGCAGAGGAGCCCCTCTGCGTCACGGGCCTCCCTCTTTATCTCATGGTAGGGAACGGGCTCTTCCGAGTCGAAGTAGATAACATTCAAGTTATCTTCCGACAGTATGTCTTCCACCTGGTCCCTGACCGGACAGGTGACCACCACCTTGGTCATACATCTCTCCTTTCTTCCAGTGTCTTAACCACAGAGGGTAGTGTGAGCGAGGCTCTTCCTCCAACGAAGAGGGTGGAAACGGAGTGGGTAAGAGGGGTCTCTTCGAGGTTGAACTCCACCACCAGTCCGCCGTGTTCTCTCACCTCGTAGGGCAGTTGTGCTGCTGGATATACCTGGGCAGAGGTGCCTATCACCAGCATGCAGTCGCATAGCAGCGCCTCTTCGAGGGACTCTTGCAGCACCTCTGGAGGTATGGGCTCGCCGAAAAAGACCACGTCGGGTTTCAGAACGCCAGAGCATTCCCTGCAGAGCGGGGGCAGGGTATCAAGTGAGATCTCGCTTGCGGCGTAGCCCCTGTGGCAAGATAGGCAGGTGAGAGTCTCACCAGAACCGTGAAACTCGATCACATTCTTGTTTCCCGCCTGTTGGTGCAGGCCATCTACGTTCTGGGTGATAACCGCCTTCAGTATTCCTATCTCTTCCAGGCGGGCAAGGGCGAGATGGGCATCGTTGGGCCTGGCGTTCTCCATTATACTGTAAAGCTCTTTCAGCATTGTCCACACTGCTTCTGGCCTCTTATGGAAAGATGAGACGTGGGCATACTCGGCGGGATCGTATCTCTCCCAAAGCCCCTGTGAGCCCCTGAATGCGGGTATGCCACTCTCAACCGAGATGCCTGCCCCTGTCAGGGCAACCACGTGATGGGCACCGCCTATGAGTCTTGCCGCTTCTTCAATCGTTTCCCGGTTCATCTTACCCCTTTTGACGGCGTCTCTTTTCGAAGTAGGCGTTTGTCTCTTCCACAACCACCCCCGAGAGAAAGATGAGACCGATGAGGTTGGGCAGTGCCATGAGCCCGTTCATTATGTCTGCAAAGCTCCAGACCAGTTCGAGCTGGGTGAAGGCGCCGATGAAAACGAAGACTGTGAAGAGCACCCTGTATGGCATAACCGAGGAGTCGCCTAAGAGATACTGGATGGATTTCTCCCCGTAATAGCTCCAGCCCAGCACGGTGGAGTAGGCGAAGAGTATCAACCCAACGGTCACTACCAGGTTGCCCCAGTTGCCGGGCAGGGCGGCGGAGAATGCCCTGGCGGTGAGCTCTGAGCCTGTGGTTCCGCTGCTCCAGGCCCCGGTGACCAGTATCACGAATCCCGTCATGGAGCATACGATGATGGTGTCTATGAAGGTCTGGGTCATGGATACCAGGGCCTGGGAGGCAGGGGTGGTTGTCTGCGCTGCCGCCGCCGCTATGGGAGAGGAGCCCAGTCCCGACTCGTTGGAGAAGACCCCCCGGGCCACCCCGAAGCGTATGGCCTCTTTCACCGTGGCACCGGCGAACCCTCCAAGGGCTGCGGTGGGGGTGAACGCCTTGGAAAGTATCAGGTGGAATATACCGGGCACCTTGTCCCACTCCAGGAACAACACAACCATGGCGCTTGCCATGTAGATGACTATCATCACCGGCACCAGGTACTCGGTCACCCTAGCGATTGACCTGATACCGCCCAGTATCACCAGACCGGTGAGCACCGCCAACACCACGCCGGTTATCCAGTTGGGTACGTGAAAGGTGACCCTTACCGCCTCTGCCACCGAGTTCGACTGCACCATGTTGCCTATTCCAAAGGCAGAGACGGCGGCGAATATGGCGA
>CAZQJB010000185.1:0-3012 GCA_964593115.1 uncultured Aquificales bacterium | reverse complement strand
TTGGTCTCGTCCCAGAACGAGCTGCATGCCCCCTTTGGAGGCATAGTTCCAGAGATAGCGGCAAGAAGGCACCTCGAGCTTATACTGCCCATCACCAGGCAGGTGTTGGAAGAGGCAGGGGTCGGCATAGAGGAGATAGGAGGCATAGGTGTCACCAACAGGCCAGGACTGGTCCCATCCCTGGTTGTTGGGCTCTCTTTCGCCAAGGCCATTGCCCTGGGCAAGGGGATACCCTGGGTGGCAGTGGACCACCTCGAGGCCCACATATTCGCCGTGTTCTTGGAAAGAGAGATGGAGTTCCCCTTTGTTGCTCTCGTGGTATCCGGGGGACACACGTCGCTCTTCATGGTAGAGGAATACGGCAAGATTAGGCTTTTGGGAGAGACCAGGGATGATGCGGCTGGCGAGGCATTCGACAAGGTGGCATCCCTTCTGGGGCTCGGTTATCCTGGGGGGCCAGCCATAGACAGGGCCGCCAAAGATGGCGATCCATCTCTGGTGAAGCTACCAAGGCCATACATGAAGAACACGTGGGACTTCAGCTTCAGCGGCCTGAAGACCGCCATGGTGCATACGGTGAAAAAGATGGGGATGAAGCCCGAGATGGAGCAGGTGAAACACCTTGCAGCGGCCTTTCAAGAGGCCGTGGTTGATGTTCTGGTCTCTAAGACCATCAGGGCCGCCGAAGAGTTCAAGGTGCCGAGAATCGTGGTGGCAGGGGGGGTGGCAGCCAACAGCAGTCTTAGAGAACGATTTTCGGATGTTGCTGCAGAGAAGGGGATCAAGGTGGCCATCCCCTCGCTGGGATTGTGTGGAGACAACGGCGCCATGGTGGCCCTTGTGGCCCGCTACCGCCTGGCACGGGGAGAAAGAAGTCCATGGGACGAGGACGTACAATCGAGGGTCAGTTATTGACACGAAGGAAAAGGAACGTATTTTACAGGGATAGAACCATATTTCACGGGACGAGCAAAGGAGAAGGTTCGCCATGAAGAAGATCGAGGCAATCATCAAGCCGTTCAAGCTGGACGAGGTTAAGGCAACCCTGAGAGAGAAAGGCGTGCAGGGCATGACTGTTACCGAGGTAAAGGGCTTTGGCAGGCAAAAGGGTCACACAGAGTTCTACCGCGGCGCCGAGTACGTGGTGGACTTTCTTCCCAAGGTGAAGATAGAGGTGGTGGTGCCAGACGACCTGTTGGACGAGGTGATGGACGGAATAGTCGCTTCTGCCCGTACGGGAAAGATAGGAGACGGAAAGATATTTATCTACGACGTGAAGGAGTCAGTAAGGATAAGGACCGGCGAGAAGGGGGAAGAGGCCCTCTGATAGTTAAGGAGACGTAGCCTTGAAGACAGGTGGCATAGAGGTTCAATGTGTAAAGGGGAACATAGTAGAGCAGTATGACGTAGATGCCATAGTGAACGCCGCCAATGCCATGCTCCGCCCAGGAGGAGGCGTGGCAGGCGCCATACACAGGGCCGCCGGTCCCGGTCTCTACCAGGAGTGCAAACCCCTTGCACCCATCAAGACCGGTGAGGCCGTGGTCACCTCGGGGCACATGTTGCCCAACCCATACGTGATACACGCCCTTGGCCCCGTTTACGCCGCCGAAACCGACCCCGCCGCCAAGCTATCTGAAACCTACAGAAACTGCCTGCTGGCCGCCGACGAAAAGGGAATAGAGAGGGTAGCCTTTCCAGCCATATCCACTGGCATTTTCGGATATCCCATGGAAGATGCGGCCAGGGTGGCCTTTGAAACCATCAAAGATACGGCTCCCATGCTAAAAAGCGTTAAGCTAATAAGGTTCGTGCTATTCGCCCAAGAAGACTACGAGCTTCACAAGCGGGTGATGGAGGAGGTATTGAGCCCATAAGCGTGAACTACTCACAAGAGGAGCTGTTAGAGCGGCTAAAAGAGAACCTTCTTTCAGAACGCACGGCCATCAGGCTCTACTGGCAGCAATCCAACAGGGTAGATAACCCAGAAATCGCCTTCTTGCTGCGTTTTATTGCCAGCACCGAGGCCCACCACGCAGAAGAACTGTCCTCGTGCATAAAGCGCATGGGAAAAGAGATTCCCGGAGGAATCTCTGCCGATGAAGCCCGCATCTCAGAGCTCATGGAGGGCCTGAAAACAGACGAAGACCTGTTACGCCTGAACATGGTGCTCGAAGAGATGGCGGCAAACACCTACCGTAAAGACGCGAGAAGGTGCGCCGATCCCAATGTCTCCAGGGTGCTGTCAGAGCTGATGGAGGACGAGGCCAACCACGCAAGGATGTTCATGGAGGCCATCTACAGGATCCGAAAAGAGCCATCAGGAATAGAAGACGCCCTATCGGTATTCTCCACCGCCAAAGAGAAAGGCAAGAAGAGGCTAGGCCGTCCGTGGCTTGAAATGATGATGTCAGGAATCATAGGGGCCATTCACGTAACCTTCGGGGCAATGGCCATGTCTGCCGCAGCAGGGGCGGTTCAGCCCTATGTGGGTAGTCACCTTGCAGCCCTGGTGGGGGCTATCTTCTTTCCCATAGGATTCATTCTGCTGAAACTCTCACAGAGTGAGCTGTTCACCGAGAACTTCTTGATCCCCGTGGTTCCCATACTCGAAGGAGAGAGCAGACCCGCATCTTTGGTTAAGCTGTGGAGCCTCACCCTGGCGGGAAACCTTGCCGGGGCAGTACTGTTTGCGCTCCTGGTCTATCTTGGGGGCAAGAACTCACTGGGCACCTTGCCAGCCCATCACTTGGTGGAGCTGACCACCTTCAAGATGTCGAGACCGTGGAACGAGACCTTCATGAGCGCCGTCTTCGCAGGGGCCATAATAACCACAATGACCTGGCTCGTTTTAGCCACAAAGAGCGACGTGGCAAAGCTGATTGCCATCTGGAGCTGCATATTCGTCATGGCAATAGGCTCTTTCACCCACGTGGTGGTCTCGACCTCAGAGGTGCTATTGGGGACCATCTACGGGGCCCATGTGGCCCTTTCTGCATGGTTCACCAGGCT
>CAZQJB010000184.1:0-3016 GCA_964593115.1 uncultured Aquificales bacterium | reverse complement strand
CGTGAAACCTCTTTGCCAGCAGGCAGGCCGTCATGGGCAGGGGAGAGTAGAGCCCCTGCAGCACCCGGTCACCATCCGAGATCTCCCTTGCAAGGCATACTGCCATCAGTTCTGCGGTAGTGTACTCTGCCATCTCTCAATCCCTCCTGCTCAACACCTTCTGCTCCAGGTACTCCTGGAATCCCTCGGGGCTCTTAATTGCCTTGGCATAGGCCTCTATCTCCTCTCGCTCGCTGTCGTAGTAAGCGTCGCACGAGGTGGGCCAGGCCCCCTTTGGCTGGTGCACCACCGCCGTCACGTAGATGTAGGGGATAGAAGTGAGGTGAGGGCTCATCCTTATCTCTTGGTTGTCCACCATCTCTTCCACGGTGACGATGGTCCTTTTTGCAGCCTGGGCCTTCAGTATGTCCTCGAAGGGAGAGCCCTTTATTCTCACGTTACCCTGGGCATCTGCCTGGTGGGCGTGGATGATGGTCACGTCGGGCTTGATGGCCTTCACCGCCGCCAGCCGCTCTTTCGTGAAGGGGCATGTCACCTCGGCGAGGTTCTCGTTCACCTCGAAGACCCCCGAGGCGAACATCCCTCTCAGAGGGAGAAAGGGGAGCCCCATGGCCGCAGCCCTGAGCGCGGTGATAACCGAGTTGCAGGCATGCTCGTCTAACTCTATCTCTCCTGCCTGTGCCTTGCGCCTGAAGTTCATGGCAAGTCCAAACTCCTCAAGGCTCACAAGGGCAAAGGTGACCTTTCTCACGCATCCCGCCCCAATGAGCATGTCGAACTCCATTCCCTTCTCCCGGCCCACGATGTGCAGGTCTCTCTTGCCCTGCCTCACCATCTCCCTCACCAGGGCCATGGGAACCCGGTTTCTGCCTACGCCACCGATGGCCACCACGTCACCGTTCTTGATGTGGGTGGCAACCGCCTCTTCAAGCGAGCATAGCTTATCCTTCATCTGCCTCCCCCTTGCCGTCGAGGCCCTTAGAAGTATCCTGGATCGGTGTAGACCCCGAACACGTCCTTCATTGCGCCCATTATCTCTCCCACGCTGGCGTATGCCTTTACCAGGTCGAGAACTATGGGCATAAGGTTCTCCTTTTCGTCTGCCGCGGCATCCCTCAGGTCGTCTAACAAGGATCTCACCTTGGCATTGTCTCGTTTAGACTTCACCTCTCTCAGGCGCTCCAACTGCACCCTCTCCACCTCGGGGTCCACCTTCAGGATGTCTATGGGCAGCTCTTCGCCCTCCATGATGTAGTCGTTCACCCCTACCACTATCTTCTCTTTCGCCTCAACCTGCTGCTGGAACCTGAAGGCGGCCTCTATTATCTCCTTTTGGGGATAACCCCGCTCGATTGCAGGGATGATTCCACCCATCTCCTCTATCTTCTCGATGTACTCCCAGGCCTTCTCCTCCATCTCGTTGGTGAGTGACTCCACGAAGTACGAGCCCGCCAGAGGGTCGATGGTGTTGGTAACCCCCGTCTCGTGGGCGATTATCTGCTGGGTCCTCAGCGCCACCGTCACCGCCTCTTCCGTAGGCAGGGCCCAGGTCTCGTCCATGGAGTTGGTGTGAAGGGACTGGGTGCCTCCCAGCACCGCTGCCAGTGCCTCAATGGCGGTTCTTACCACGTTGTTCATGGGCTGCTGGGCGGTCAACGAGCAGCCAGCGGTCTGGGTGTGGAAACGCATCCACCACGACCTGGGTTTTCTCGCCCCGAAACGCTCTTTCATTATCTTTGCCCACATGCGGCGGGCAGCCCTCATCTTGCATACCTCTTCGAAGAAGTCCATGTGGCTGTCGAAGAAGAATGAGTAGCGCGGGGCGAAGGCATCAACGTCGAGGCCGGCCTCTATGCCCATCTTCACGTACTCGATGCCATCTGCCAGGGTGAAGGCCAGCTCTTGCACGGCAGTGGCCCCTGCCTCGCGGATGTGGTAGCCCGAGATGGATATTGTGTTCCACCTGGGCACGTGGTTTGTGCAATAGACCACCGTGTCACGAATCAGCCTTAGGGACGGACGGGGGGGATATATCCAGGTCTTCTGGGCTATGAACTCCTTCAGCATGTCGTTCTGTATGGTGCCGCCTATCTTGTCTGGCCCCACCCCCTGCTGCTCGGCAGTGGCGATGTACATGGCAAGCAACACTATTGCAGGGGGATTGATGGTCATGGATGTGGTCACCTTGTCCATGGGTATGCCGTCGAAGATGATCTCGAAGTCCCTCAGGGTGTCCACCGCCACCCCGCACTTGCCTATCTCGCCCCGGGAGAACGGGTCGTCTGAGTCCCTCCCGTAGAGGGTGGGAAAGTCGAAGGCTATTGAGAGACCTGTCTGGCCTATGCTCAACAGGTACTTGTAGCGCTCGTTTGTCTGCTCGGGGGTGCCAAAACCGGCAAACTGGCGCATGGTCCACAGGCGGCCCCTGTACATGGTGGAGTGGACTCCACGGGTGTAGGGATAGCTTCCCGGAAATCCCACGTCCCTCAGAAAGTCGAAACCCTCCAGGTCAAGAGGGGTGTAGAGTGGCTTTATCTCGAGGTCAGAGATGGTGCTGAATCGCTCCATCCTCTCAGGGTGTTTGGCCACCTCTTTTGAGTAAACGTCCTTCTGCCAGCAGTGGAACGCCTCTTTTATCTTTTCGCTCATCTTTGGGGTCCTCCTCTACCTCTCTATGCCAACGCGGCCGTCGAGGCCTTCCATGTTGTAGTAGTGCTTTATCTCTACCATCTCGGTGACGAGATCGGCCCTTTTCATCACCTCGGGATGCGCGTACCTGCCGGTGAGCACCAGCTCTGTATTTTCGGGCCGTCTCTGAAGCAGGTCGAGCATCTGTTCAAGGCTCACCAGGCCGTAGTCGAGGGCCACGTTGATCTCGTCCAGTATGAGTATGTCTGGCGCACCGTTCTCCATCAGGTTTTTCGCAAGCTCTATGCCCTCTTGTGCCATCTCCACGTCCACGGGATCGGGATCTTCGCGGTTCACGAAGTTCTCGCGCCCCTGCTGGATGATTGTG
>CAZQJB010000183.1:0-3025 GCA_964593115.1 uncultured Aquificales bacterium | reverse complement strand
TCTTCATCCAGTCCCTTTTCGAAGGCCTCCTTCGACGCGTGAACCCCCGAGGGCGATATGAACCTCTCGGTGCTTGCGCACCATACCACGATGCACCTGCTCACGCCGGTTCTCTCTTTGAACCCCTCAATGTCGCCCTTCAACGCCTCAACCAGGGCACGGTGCCCCTTTTCGTCCTTGACATGGTCGCCGTCCAGGTTCTTCACCCAGTCTTTGCTGAAGACCGCCTTCATGGGCACTATGCCGCTCAAGAAATCCTTCACCTCTTCTATGTGGCATTTCTCAAGCACACTGGCCCTCAATGCCCCCTGGTAGAGGTCGTCTGACAGTATGTCCCACCCCCCGAACACCAGGGAGTCAAGGTCTGCAAGATCAAGGGCCTCTTGCATGGGTATGGCGCTTCCGTTCTTTTCGACACTTCCAAGCTGGGTAAGGGAGCCAACGGGTACCGAGAGTTTTCTTCTCACCCTCTCAACGCCGGCTATGAAGGTTGTGCTGACCGCTCCTCCGATTCCAGGTATCAGAATCCCAAGTCTTCCTTCTGGCATCTCCTATTGGCCTCCCTGTCTCTTAGTGAAATATCGAACTCCCAACGCATCTTCTCTATACAGCGTTACCCTCTTGCTCTGCAAACGCCCAGGGCTTTGTTGCTAACACCTCTGCCAAGGCCATATACTTTGCAGGCAGATACCTGGCAAAGGGAAAGGAGGTTCTGGCATGGAGACCACCATCGACCATTTCGAGATAGAGTGCAAAGAGTGCGGTGCCAAGGGCTACCTTGTTGAGAAGGAGTGGTACGAGATGGGTGAGATAATACCAGGGGACTGTTCTGACGACGGACGCACCTATTTCTTCTCCTTCGAGTTGAAAGAGGGGGAGTTCGAGATAACCCAGCGTAATCCCAACTCTTACGACCACACCATCACCTGTAAGTCCTGTGGAAACACCAAGATTCGCAAGAATAAGGTGAAAACAGAAAAGAGCGAGTGAATGCCTGCCGCATCTCAGGTAAAAACTCCCGGGTTGAGAAACAGGTGATGCAGGGCGGTATATTTATCACAGGTGGAGCGAGGTCGGGGAAGAGCGGTTTTGCCCTATCCCTGGCGATTCCCCCAAGGCTATTCGTGGCCACTGGATCCCCCCATGATGGCGAGATGAGAGAGAGGATACGGCGCCACCAGGCAGAAAGGGGGGATGGATGGGACCTGTTGGAGTCTCCCTTGCTTTCTGCCGACGAGCTTCTCTTCTGCCTCTCGAACCGCCGTTACAGGTGGGTGGTGGTGGACTGCCTCACACTTCTGGTCTCCAACATGGTGCTCGAGGGCTGGGACAGGAAGACCATTCTTGAGAGGGTTCGAGAGGTGCTCGATGTGGTGAGAGAGGCAGAGGTCAACTCGGTCTGGGTGAGTTCAGAGGTGGGAATGGGGCTTGTTCCCGCGTATCCCTTGGGCAGGCTCTACCGGGACCTGCTTGGCGAGGTGAACAGGCTGGTGGCCCATCACTGTTCTGAGCTCTATCTCATGGTTGCCGGAACCCCGCTGAAGGTGAAGTGAGAGTTGCAGAAGGGCATAGAGGGTGAGGATACAGGAGAGTATAGGTGAGAAGGGTGGTTCGAATAGAAGATGCCATCACCGTGGTGTTCTGCCTCTTCATGGCGGCACTCACCCTGTGGAGACATCGGGACATACCCTTTTGGGGCACCAGGGTGGCGGTGGACATGGCCGTGGTGGCGCTCTCTATTGCAATACCCCTTCTGGCACGCCGCTTTCCCGGCAGGTGCACAGCCCTGGCAAGGGACTGGTATCCGGTGCTTGCAGTAACCCTTGTGTTCTTCAACCTGAAAGGGGTTGTGGCAGGTGTGAATCCCCATGACTACGACCCCCAGCTCATAGCAATAGACCGTTGGTTGTGTGGCGGGGTGGATCCCACCAGGTGGATAGAGAGGTTTGCCAATCCCTGGCTCGACGAGTACCTGCAGGTTGCCTACACCTCTTACTACCTTATTCCCATTGTTACCGGGGTTGGGCTTTACACCCTTCGTGAGAACTACCCTGATGATACCCCATTCAGGAGGGCGGTGGTGGTCTTTCTGCTCACCTTCTACCTCTCTTACCTGGGTTATTTGCTGGTGCCTGCCATTGGACCCAGGTTCACCCTGCCCCACAGCAGGCCCCTTCAGGGCGTTTTTCTCACCCCCTACCTGAAGAGGTTCATAAACACCCTTGAACCCACGGCCAGAGACTGCTTTCCCAGCGGCCACACGGCGGTCTCTGTGGCGGCCCTGATGCTCGCCTTCCGTCACAGGAGAAGGCTCTTCTGGTGGCTTCTGCCCGTGGTGCTAAGCCTGATCGTATCCACTGTTTACCACAGGTACCACTACCTGGTTGACGTGATTGCAGGGGTGGCCCTTGGGGTCCTATGCTTCTTTGCTGGGGAGTGGCTTTTTCGAGCTTGGGGGACGAGATGGGGATAGTACCGAGCGGACAGGGCGAGACCCGCCGCAGCCTGGCGCGCTCCACCGTGGTGATCGGGGGCCTAACCCTAATTAGCAGGATACTGGGGTTTGTGAGAGACATACTGGTGGCCCTCTACTTTGGCACTGGCACCTCTGCAGACGCCTTCTTCGTGGCCTTCAGGATACCAAACCTGCTCAGGAGGCTGCTGGGTGAGGGGGCGCTAAGCGCATCCTTCGTCCCGGTTCTGAGCAGGTACATAGTGGAGGGTGACCGCAGGGAGGTGCAGCGGCTGGTGAACAGCGCCTTCACCTTGCTCCTTGTGGTGCTCTCTGGGGTGCTGCTTTGCGGCGAGCTCTTCACTCCCGCAATAGTGAGGATTGTGGCCCCGGGCTTTCACAGCATGCCCCATAAGTTCGCCCTGACCGTGGGACTCACCCGGGTCACCTTTCCCTACATCTTCTTCATAGGCCTGGTGGTGCTTGCCATGGGCACCCTGAACTCGTTTGACCACTTTGCCATCCCCGCCTTTGGCCCGGCGTTGCTAAACGTCTCGATGATACTCTCCCTCT
>CAZQJB010000182.1:0-3027 GCA_964593115.1 uncultured Aquificales bacterium | reverse complement strand
TCAATGAACACCCCCTTGCCTATCCTGGCCCCGGGGTGGATCTCTATTCCCGTAAGGAACCTGGCGATGTGAGAGAGAAAGCGGGCCAAGAGTTTCAGGTTCTTTTGCCACAACCAGTGGGAGACCCGGTGAAAGAGAATGGCATGAAACCCGGGATAGCACAGCACCGCCTCTATCCGGCTTCTTGCCGCGGGGTCTCTTTCAAATATGGCGTTGTAGTCAGACTTAATAGTCTCTAAAACGCTTCTCCACCCTTTCTTCTTCTCCAAGCAACACCCTCCTTCTTCAACGAGGTGGAAGCCCCCTATCCCGTTTTTTCCATCTTTGTCAATAAGGGGTTGACAGGTGGCCCCGCTGGCCTTATTTGAGAAGACCATGAGTGAGAAGAGACTTGTGAACAACCAGCTATGCCTGTTGCAGCTTACCCTGCTTAGGGCCTTCTGTGGCCCGGGAGGGGTTTGTTGAGCAGGTAGCTTGAGAGACCCAAAGGGCCACAGGGGGCCGGTTCCTCTGTGGCCCTTCTTTTTTTCTGGAAGGGCCGCGATATTCCGGCCCTTTTTTTGTGGTTCCCATTTTGAAAGGAGGAGGTTTGTCATGGGAGAGAGGGTGAAGATATTCGATACCACCTTGAGAGACGGGGAGCAGGCACCTGGGTTCAGCATGAACATCGAGGAGAAACTGGTTCTCGCCAGGCAGCTTGCCAAGCTGGGGGTGGACGTGATCGAGGCGGGATTCCCCATTGCGTCCCCCGGGGACTACGAGTCTGTGAAGAGGGTTTCGCAAGAGGTGAGAGGCGTTGCCGTAGCGGGTTTGTGCAGGGCCAACGAGAAAGACATCGAGCGTGCCGCAGATGCCTTGAAACACGCCGAGCAGCCGAGGATACACACCTTTATTGCCACCTCTGAGATCCACATGAAGTACAAGCTACAGATGGAGCCCCAGGCAGTGTTGGAGGCCGCCGTTGAGGCGGTTAGGTTTGCCAGAAGGTTCACCGATGACGTGGAGTTCTCTGCCGAGGATGCCACCAGGTCTGACCTCGACTTCTTGTGCCGGGTGGTTGAAGCAGTGATAGAGGCCGGGGCCACAACGGTGAACATACCTGACACCGTGGGATACACCATGCCCTCTGAGTACCGGAGACGCATAGGGTATCTGTTCAACAGGGTGCCCAACATCGACAAGGCAGTGGTGAGCGTTCACTGCCACAACGACCTTGGCCTTGCAGTGGCCAACTCCATAGCCGCGGTGGAGGAGGGGGCCAGGCAGGTGGAGTGCACCATCAACGGCATTGGAGAGAGGGCCGGCAATGCGTCTCTTGAGGAGATCGTGATGGCCCTCAAGACCAGGCACGATCTTTTTGGTCTTGAAACCGGGATAAAGACCGAAGAGATATACCGTACCAGCCAGCTTGTTTCCCGCATCACCGGGGTTTACGTGCAACCCAACAAAGCCATTGTGGGTAAAAACGCATTTGCCCACGAGGCTGGAATCCACCAGCACGGGGTTTTGGCCAACCCCCTGACCTACGAGATAATGACCCCCCAGTCTGTGGGCGTGCCTGTGAACCGCCTGGTGTTGGGTAAGCACTCGGGGAGACACGCCTTGAAGGAGCGTCTGGAAGAGCTTGGTTTCACCCTGGACGACGATACCTTGAACAAGGTGTTCGAGAAGTTCAAGAGGGTGGCGGATCGCAAGAAAGAGGTGTTTGACGAGGACCTCATCATCCTTGCCGAGGAGGAGGTGATGGCCATACCGCGCTCCTTCGAGATGGAGTACATTCACGTGAGCAGCGGCAACCAGGTACTGCCAACGGCCACCCTGGGATTGAAGCGGGGGGAAGAGGTTTTGAAAGACTCTGCCATTGGGGATGGCCCCGTTGACGCCACCTACAAGGCGATTGAGAGGATAACCGGGGTTCAGGGCAAGCTGCTCTCATACCAGATAAGGGCCATAACCAAGGGAAAGGACGCCCTGGGAGAGGTGACCGTGAAGGTGCAGTTCAATGGCACCGTGATGATAGGCAGGGGTAGCAGCACCGACGTGCTTGAGGCAAGCGCAAAGGCCTACCTGAATGCAGTGAACAAGTACCTTTACAGGCAAGAGGCGTCGTCGGGGACACAGACCTCGGCAGGTGAATGACCGAACATAATGAAGGGGCGGGTCAGACGACCCGCCCCTTATTCTCTCAACGCTATGGGTTCAGGGTTTCCAGACCTTCCAGACGTTGCCTACAAGGTCTGGCCCAGGTTTTAGAACTGTTTCTCCAGGCTCCCATCCAGAGGGGCAGACCTCGGCACCGCCTGTCGCCCTTACGTGCTGGAATGCCTTTATCTGCCTCAAGGCCTCTTCCACCCTGCGGCCTACAGGTGGTGAGAGAACCTCCATGGCCTGGATGACCCCGTCGGGGTCGATGAGGAACCGCCCCCTGATGTCAACGCCAATCTCTTCGTTGTAAACCCCGTAGAGCTTTCCTATGCTGCCACCGGGATCAGAACCCATGTAGAAGGGCACCCCTCCCTCTACCATCTTCGAGAGCTCCTGCTCGTCCCACACCTTGTGGACGAACTTGCTGTCAACACTGATGGAGATGACCTCAACCCCGAGCTCCTGGAACTCCTTGTACTTGTCGGCGACCGCCGACAACTCGGTGGCTCAGACGAAGGTGAAGTCACCTGGATAGAAGCACACCAACACCCACTTGCCCTTGAAGCCAGAGAGGGTGACCTCTGTGAAGTCTCCCTTGTAATAGGCTGGAATAGTGAAGTCTGGTGCCTTGGCTCCCACTCTTGCCGTTCCTTCCATAGCCGTCCTCCTCGTCAAAGTTTAAGTGTTCTCTATTGCCTCACAGGTAGAATATAGGCTTATTCTATCTTATTGTCAATAACAATTATTGATAACGATTCTTACCTTTTTACCGTGAAGAGTTTTAAGGTGTTATTTGTCAGATACGGCTTAACCAGGGCACTTTTTATCTGCAGTCTTCGAGTTTACCCAGAAAGTCTATTATCCACAGGGCCTGATAGGTGC
>CAZQJB010000181.1:0-3050 GCA_964593115.1 uncultured Aquificales bacterium | reverse complement strand
AAAACTTCTTCACCCCCTTGAGCACCTCGTTGGGGGCAGTGGCAGGAAGCTTCACCGTGCCCGTGGCCTTGTTAAGAAGGGTATTCTGCAGGGCGCTCTGTATCTTGGGAGTAACCTTGGGATCAGAAAGGTTGCCCCGTATGGCAATGGGCAGGTAGATGTTGTCACCCCTGCTCGGCAACACCCTTACAAGACCTTTGCCAAGCATCTTGTTGGCGACACGGCGGTTCAACACCAGGTCTGCATCGAGGAAGCTATCTCCATCAAGGGTCACCCAACCCTTCAACACGAAGCTGAAACGGTCCTTGGCATCCTGTATTGTGCTCTTTCTGATGTAGGCGTTGCCCTTTGAGAAGTAACCGCTCAAGGTGGTGGGTTTCAACTGTAGTATGGTCCACTCGTTCGAGCCCAGCACCGTTGACAGCACCTTGTTCAGCCTGGTTTTGGTTAGGGTCAGGGCAGAAAGATTCGCGTTGAACGAGCCCTTCAGGTTGTACTTCACCTCTTCAGGGGTCTTGCCCCACCCCTCGACGTCAACCTGCGAAGACAAGAGCTTACCCGTGATCTCGGCGGCAGAAGAGGGCATGCTGGCCCTCACCAATGTCTCGATGTCCAAGTTGGTCACCCCGTTGTGACCAGAGAATGGGTGGTTGCGTGACGCCAGTAACACCTTGCCGTTTGCAACCACGTCGCCCTTTGCTGCAATACACCTGAAAGAGGTTAGCCTCGCCTCTTTGGATGTGGTGACAAGCTCTGCATCC
The DNA here is from genome assembly GCA_964593115.1 of uncultured Aquificales bacterium. Lineage (GTDB taxonomy): Bacteria > Thermosulfidibacterota > Thermosulfidibacteria > Thermosulfidibacterales > JALWSI01 > JALWSI01. The sequence goes on along the minus strand of CAZQJB010000181.1, from coordinate 2,289 downwards.
ACCTCTTCCACGGGGAGGAGTAGCACCCCTGAGGGGGGAGTGGCCTTCTGCCCCCTCGCCTGCTGCCAGAAAGAGAGCAGCTCTGCGGGAATAAGCCTCTTGGCCATCAGGTGAATCCTGCTCACCGGGGCCTTGAACAGGTTAGAGACCCTCGCCGTGGCCACCAGCTCTTGTCCAGCCACCGTAACTGTGGCCCTGTCAACCTTCAGGGCCCCATTGCCCGACCACGAGAGCGACTCGTTCACCTTAACTTTCTTCACTGCAACATGCTGGAACCCCTGGCCTTTCGCCATGTAGGGGTTGAGCAGGGAAAGCAAGAGGTTCTCCACCTGCAAAGAGCCGGTCTGGGAAGAGGCAAGAACGTTGACCTCTCCCTCACCGGTTATCCTGGTCTCCTTCTCTACCGTGGCCTCGAACTGGTAGGGTATTGAGCCGCCAAGGTTCACTGGCCCCATCTTCATGGAGGCCACGTCTATGGTGTACACCGGTCTCGTGGGCACCGAGAGGTCTTCAAAGAATATCTCGCCCCTCTTCAACACGATCTTCTCGATGCTCAGGGGATCGGCAGGAGGCTTAGAACCTTTGCTGGCTGTATCTCCCTCGCCCCCTTCCCCTGAAAGGGCCCCAAGCAGGTCGCTGAAGTTGAACTTACCGTTCTTGTATTTGACTATCTTCACCTTGGGGTCCACCACGGTGATGGCGCCTATCTGAACCTTCTTCTTCGTTATTAGAGGGATAAGGTCGTAGGAGACCTGCAGGTCTCCCACCGAAAGAAAGCCCTCGGTGCTTGGCAGACGCTCTGAAATCAGTAACCCTTTAAGGTGCAAGGCAGACAGCCCAACGCTCACATCCTGCAGAGAGACCTTGCGGTGAAACCTCTGCTCTACCACAGGGGCGATGTAGCCCATCACCCTCTCTTTGGTCACAATGGTCTTCACGGCCACCAACAGCCCCCCAACCAGCAGGGCCAGAACAACCACCAGCGAGATGAGAACCTTAGCTAACCTTGACATTCCTATTCCCCTCCTTCCTTTCTCTTGGCCTCTTCCCAGAAGAGGTCTAACTGTTCCAACGGGGTGGTCTCCATCTTCAACCCCTCTTCTGCTGCCCTCTGCTCAACGTGCCCAAACCTGCGCTTGAACCTCTTGTTGCACTCTCTCAAGGCGGTCTCGGGATCCACCTTGAGGAACCGGGCAAGGTTGGTGATGGCAAAGAGAAGGTCTCCCAGTTCGTGGGTTATCCTTTTCTGGTCGCCACCCTTCATCGCATCCTTGAACTCCCTGCACTCCTCGCCCACCTTATCCCACACCGGCCCTATCTCGTCCCAGTCGAACCCCACCCGCGAGGCCTTCTCTTGCAGGCGGTAGGCCTGTAGCAAGGCAGGCATTGCATCGGGAATCCCCTGCAACACCGAGCCCCCATGGTTAGCCTCTTTCGCCTTCAACCTCTCCCAGTGTTCCATCACCTCCTCGGGGGTATCGGCGTGGGCGTCTCCAAACACGTGTGGATGCCGGTGAATCAGTTTCAAAACCACCTCTCTGCAGACGTCGTCTATGCAGAACCTTCCCTTTTCACAGGCAAGCTGGGCGTGAAAGACCACCTGAAGCAAAAGGTCTCCAAGCTCCTCGCAAAGGGAGTGGTAATCCTCCCTGTCAAGGGCATCTAAAACCTCGTAAGTCTCTTCGAGAAGGTAGGTTCTGAGTGAGGCGTGGGTCTGTTTTCTGTCCCAGGGGCATCCATCTTCACCCCTCAGGCGCTCCATCACTCTCACCAGTTCCCTGAACCAGTCTCTCTCTTCACCCTTCATGTCAGCATAATCTAATCCAGGGTCCCTCAACCAACAACCCTGAGAAGGCCACCAAGCGGTAGAGAAGAGGTCAGGATACGAGAGACAGGCTACACCTCCCCGGCCATCTTCTCCAAGGCCTCCCTGTGTAGCACCCTTATTCTCGCCCCCCTCACATCGAGCACCCCCTTGGAAGAGAGGCGCGAGAGGACGCGAGATAGGGTCTCTGGGGTGGTCCCCAGGAGCTCTGCAAGCTCCCCCTTCTTCACCCCCAAGACAACCTCGTCACCACCCTCTGGAAGCACCCTAAGCAGGTAGTTGGCAAGCCTTCCAGGCACCTCTTTCAGGGCCAAAGACTCTGCAAGGCCGGTTAACCTGCGAAGCCGCCTGGACAAAACGGCCATCATACCCAGAGCAAGGTCGGGGTTCGAGCGTATCAGCTCAACAAAACGGTCACGTGGGAAGAAAGCAAGGGTGGAATCCTCCATGGCCTCGGCATAGGC
>CAZQJB010000180.1:0-3079 GCA_964593115.1 uncultured Aquificales bacterium | reverse complement strand
CCGCATTGGGATCCTTGCGGCCTATATCGGCGATAATACGGCCCCTCTCCTCCCAAACCCGGGGATGGACTATGGACTCGAGTCTTCTCTTTGCCACCGGGTCGCTGAATACCAGCCTGCCAAGGGCCCTGCGATCCAGCTCTCCAGAGGGCAAAAGGTAACCCTTGCCAAAGGCCTTCACCACCTGGCGATAGCCGGGGGTTCCCGGTGCAATGGCATTTCTCGCAAGCCTGTCTGCGTCCACAATACGGGCTCCCAACTGGGCAAACATGGCACCAACGGTGCTCTTACCACTGGCAATACCGCCGGTTAATCCAACCACCTTCAACTGTCACCCCTTACGGCCTTTCCAGGGTTCCAGCATGCAACCTTTCGGTGCCCTGCAGAGCCCTTAATGGAGGTGAGCTTAGGGGTCTCTTCAAGGCAACGTTGCCCAGCCAAGGGGCACCTCGGCGCAAAGGGGCAACCCTTTATCCTCGAGGTACGGGACGGTGGCTCTCCCAAGGGCACCATCTCTGAAAGGTGGCTTCTTTGTGGGTCGGCCACGGGAATGGAATCGATAAGCAGCCTCGAGTATGGGTGCAAGGGGGCTCTCAAAACCTCTTTTGTGGGACCACTCTCCACGACCCTGCCCAGGTACATCACCACCACCCTCTGAGAGATCTGACCCACCAGGTTCAGGTTGTGTGAGATGAAGAGGCAGGCCATACCCCTATCCTGGTTTAACCCAAGCAGCAGGTTCACCAACTGGGCCTGGGCAAAGACGTCAAGGGAAGATGTGGGCTCGTCTGCCACTAGCACCCTGGGGGAGAGCGATAGGGCCCTTGCAAGCCCTATGCGCTGTCTCTGTCCCCCGCTGAACTCGTGGGGGTACTTTTTCAGGTCATTCCCCTCCAGCCCAACCATCTCGAGTAGCTCACCGGCCATCTTCAACGCCTCGGACCTGGAAGAGGCAATACCGTGCACCAGCAAGGGCTCTGTGAGAATTGAACCAAGCCTCATCCTGGGATTAAGCGAGGTGTAGGGATTCTGGAAGACCAACTGTATCTTTCTGGCAAGCCTGCGCCTCTCTTCACCCCTCAACTCTCCCAGAGGCTCTCCGCACTCGTCTACGCTGACCGAGTCAGGAGGTATCAGTCCCACAGCCATCTTGGCAACGGTACTCTTTCCACACCCTGACTCCCCCACTATGCCAAGAAGCTCGCCCTGGCCAAGTGAGCACGAGAACTTCTCAACTGCCCTCACCTCCACCTTTCTGCCTACGAACCCCTCAGAGACGAGAAAACTCTTAGACACCTCTTTCAGGCAGAGAACCGTCTCCATCACCTGTCCTTTCTATACCTGGAGATTAGAAGGCAAGGGCACCCAAACAACCGTTCCATGAGCAGGTGTATCTACAAGAGGCCCCAGCAAAACTCAATAATCTCCTAACCCCCCTGCCCTTTCCTAACCACCACCGGGCTTGACAAGATTGGTAATACCAATTAGTGGTAAGATTACTTTCAGACGAAGGAGGTAGAGAGGCATGCAGATGTACTTAGGCTTGGCCATCATTCTGGGCTTTCTGTTCACGGGACAGGCCATATCCAAGCTCTCCCACCTGCCTGTGCCGGGAAGCGTTCTGGGCATGATCATGCTCACCCTCGCCCTGATGAGCGGCATCGTGAAGCTGGAACAGGTAGAAGAGGTGGGCACCTTTCTCATCAAGAACATGAGCGTGATGTTCATTCCTCCAGGGGTGGGGGTTATCCTCTACTGGTCTTTGGTGAAGAAGCAGTTTCTGCCCATCTCGGTTGCCCTGGTGGTCAGTTTTGCTCTGACCATCGTCCTCACCGCGAAGGTGGTAGAACTGGTCAGGGGGAAGAGCAATGGGTAGCTTCGGGCTTTTTGTCACGATACTGGTGTTTTACGCATTCTCAAAGCTCTTCGAAAAGGGCAAAAAGTTCTACCTGAACCCCGTTCTTCTCAGCATCGTGGTGATATCCCTGATGCTGAAGGGCACGGGAATAACCTACGACTTCTACATGAAGAGCGCCCGTTTTCTCTTCTTTCTGCTGGGTCCCGCCGTGGTATCTCTCTCAATTCCCCTCTACAAGGAGCGCCAGACCATAAAGTCTTACGCAAAAGAGATCGGGGTGGGCATACTGTTTGGCGGAATGCTGGCAGCCCTCTCTGCGATCTTCGTGGCAAAGCTGCTGGGAGCCGACAAGACGGTGCTCTTCAGCATAGCCCCCAAGAGCGTAACCACCGCCATAGCCATAGGAATCAGTGGCAAGATAGGCGGAATACCTGCCCTTACAGCGGTGCTGGTCATCATCACCGGGATCATGGGCAACGCCGTGGGTGTAGAGCTCTTGAACCTGGCAAGGGTGAAAGACCGGGTGGCAAGGGGATTGGGCATGGGTGTAACCTCCCATGGCCTTGGCACCGCCAGGATAATCCTCGACGACGAGCTCAGCGGGGCCGTCAGCGGCCTCTCCATAGCACTGAACGGTATCTACACCTCCTTCATGCTCCCCTACCTGATCGTTCTGTTGAGCCGCTGGTTCTAAAGATGAGGTGACCGGGGATGTTCAAAAAGATACGCCCCAAAAGGATAAGCGACGAGATAGTAGAGCAGGTGCGTGAACTGATACTAACCGGCAAGCTTAGACCGGGAGACAGGCTGCCCCCAGAGCGCGAGCTTGCCTTACAGATGGGCGTGAGCCGACCTGTGGTTAGAGAGGCAATCATACGACTGATGGAGGCCGGTTACATCGAGAACCAACAGGGGCGTGGCACCTTTGTGCGCTCAATCACCGATAGCTATGTAGAGGACAGGCCCATACACGACCTTTTAAACAGGGGTGCTATGGCCATGCCAGAGATTGTGGAGGTGCGCAAGATATTCGAGACCTGGGCAGCAGCCACCGCCGCCCTCAGGGCCACATCCAGGGAGTTGGAACAGATGGAGGAGTACCTAAGGGAGATGGAAGATGCCAAGAACAGGGGAGAGCTGGGTCACGTAGCCGACGCTAACTTCCATCTCTCGATCTCTTACGCCACCCACAACACCCTGCTCATCCATTTCATGAACAGC
>CAZQJB010000179.1:0-3085 GCA_964593115.1 uncultured Aquificales bacterium | reverse complement strand
GATCCGGGTCTTCACCTCTCTCTCCCTGGTCTCTCCCAGTCGCTTGAACCGCCCCGTTTCAAGAAACCTCAGCATCTTTGCCTGTAATTCTGGGCTCATGTCTCCTATCTCGTCCAGGAACAGGGTACCGTTGTGGGCCTCTTCTATCTGTCCCTTCCTGTCGCTGTTTGCCCCGGTGAAGGACCCCTTTCTGTACCCGAAGAGCTCTGCCTCGAGAAGCTCGTGGGGGATAGATGCGCAGTTTATTGCCACTAATTCGCCTTCTCTTCCGCTCCTTTCGTGGAGTTCCCTGGCGATCAGCTCTTTGCCCGTGCCGCTCTCTCCCGTGACCAGTACCGATAGCTCGGTAGGGGCCACCTGATGGACTATCTCCAACACCCTCTGCATTGCAGGGGACGAGCAGACCATCTCTCCCGCCCTCTTGGCGTGCTTTAGCCTTCTTTGAAGCTCGATGTTCTCCAAGCGTAGCTGGGCTTGCTTGAGGGCCCTTTGGATAACCATCTCGAGATGCTCCATGTCCAGGGGTTTAGACAGGTAGTCCCAGGCCCCCAAACGCATGGCCTTCACCGCGTTGTCAACGGAACCGAAGGCGGTGATCACGATCACCACCGTGGGCAGACCCTTATCCTGGATATGCTCAAGCAGCCTTATGCCCTCTCCGTCTGTGAGTCTCATGTCGAGAAGGCAGAGGTGGTAGGTCTCTCTCTCCACCGCCTCCATACCCGCTTTCAGAGAGGAGGCGGTGTCCACATCCAGCCCCAGGTCAGATAGAAAGATGCCCAGTACCCGCCTCAGTCCCTTCTCGTCGTCAACTACCAGCGCCTTCATTCTGACCTTTTAGCTCTTCCCCGCCGTACCTTGGCAGCCTGATGGTGAATCTGGATCCCCCGCCGGACCTGGGCATCACGATGAGGTTGCCCCCGTGTGATTCCACTATCTTCTGCACTATGGATAACCCCAGGCCTATGCCGTCCTCTTTTGTGGTGTAGAGGGGACGGAATATCTCTCTCATCTTCTCTGGGGGAATGCCTGGTCCCCTGTCTGCCACGCTGATCTTCACCGACAGCTTGTCATCCTCGACCACCACCTGTACCGATTCCCCACGGGGGGATGCCTCCACGGCGTTGTCCACTAAGTTCTGAATAGCCCTCTCCAGGTGATGAGGGATGGCCTTAACCATTGGGGGGTTATCTCTGTCCGTCTTGTCCACCACCTCCACAAAGGAGCAACCCTTCTCCCTCCATCTTTTTATTCTGCGTTGCACCAACGACTTAACCAACGGAAGGGGGTCTATTACCTCGAAGCTTTTCTCCCGGTAGTCGGGCTTGGCAAAGAGCAAGAAGTCTCTCACCAGCTGTTCGAGCCTTTGGGTCTCTTCAGAGATCACCTCGGCAAGCTCGCTAACCCTTTCAGGGGAGACATCCTTCTTCTTGAGCAAGGCCGCGGCCCCCTTGATGGCCCCCAGGGGATTCCTGAGGTCGTGGGCCAGGTCTCCTGCCATCCTGCCGAGCATTGCCAGTATCTCGCTTCTCCTCTCCTCTTCTTCCATCTGGCGCAGCTCTTTCAGATCCCGCATCAGTATTACGTAGAGTCCGTGGGGAAAGGGGCTTACTGAGTAACCGATCTCCACGTTGCCGTGCTTGCATCGTATCTGCCCCTCCCAACGGGCCCCTGGCACGCTGAACACCTTGGCCAGTATCTCCTCGCCGATGGTGCAGGGTATCTCTTGCTCGCCCTTGGAAGGGTCTATTCCCAATATCTCTTTGGCCCTTGGATTCGCCAGTTTTATCTCTCCGTTACCGTCCACCACCAAGAGGCCAGAGGGTATGTAGTACATGGTCTTCTGGTATATCTTTTCCCACTTTTCAGACTCTTCCCTCTGACGCTCTGCCTGGTCCATCTGGTGCTTAAGGCTTATGGCGGCGCCTGCGGCGAGTGCGAATCCCAGCTCGTGTAATACGAAGGGGATTAGGGTGGTCTCTTGGTATCCCCCTGGCCGAGGGAGGGGGAACCCACTATGGCGGGCGAGGCGAGAAAGGGTAGTACGGCCAGTCGCAGGGGCAACACCACCGCTGAAGAGAAGACGGGGAATAGGTAGATTAGGCTAAAGGGGATCTGGGAAGAGAAAAATGTGTACTGCATGAATCCTATGGTGAGTATGTCTGCCAGGAAGCAGAGAAACATGGTTACTGTGCCCGTGAGGCGAAGGCGAAGGGCCGTGATGGAGCTGAGCAGCACGAAGAGTATCAGCAGGTAAGAGGCAAGCACCCTGGTCTGAAGGGTGCGGAACTGCACAAAGAAGGCCACCAGGAAGATGGCGGTGGCAATCGCCATCACTCCACGGCATATCAGGTAGTACCTTGAGAACCTCTCCTTGTACCCCATCTGCCCCCCTTGAGCAGTACCATCCTTTTACCCCTGTATGGTATCTCCATCAGGGGAATAAGTCTATCCCTTGTTCCCCTATTAAGTTCCTTCCACCTATTCTCGGTGGTTAACAGGTATCCTCCCTTCAGGGCTTCAATGCCGTATTCTGGCTTCCATTCGGCTATCCGTTTTTTCTTGAAGTAGAAGACGTCTTGAGAGCGTATGGAGCCCAGGTGGAAGAGGAGAGCATCTCCCACCACCTCTCTCATGGGCTCAATGTAGAGCCTTGGAGAGCGGTAGTACCTGTCGCAGGTTGGCTGGTACCAGCCGGTGTAGCCCACAGAGTAGGCCATGGCCAGCACCGATAAGAATAGCACTATTCTTTCTGCCCTCTCCCCCGAGACGAGGTAGAGTAGCAAAGGTGCACCCAGGGAGGCACCAAATATCCCAAGGGCGATCCCCTCTGCACCTATTGGCATCCTGTGGTACCAGGTTAGGGCGATTCCTCCACACACAGCCGCCAGGGCCATCCCCAGCAGGCCCATTGATACCTTGCAGCAGCCCGAGAGCTCTTCTGTTCGCCACCTCAGGGTCTCGAAGGCCCACGCCACCAGGATGGCCAGAGCGGGATAGAGGGGCAGAAGGTATGACGACCTCTTGGTGTCAGAGAGGGAAAATAGTACGAACACCACCGCGAACCAGCACCAGGCGAGGCCAG
>CAZQJB010000178.1:0-3112 GCA_964593115.1 uncultured Aquificales bacterium | reverse complement strand
TGAGTTTAAGAGAAAGATTTCTCGCTTCTCAATGAGTGGTTTGTGAGACGAGCTCATTAGATACCGAGAAAGAGAGGCATAGATTAAGGGGAGGATACAATGAGCGAAGCGGCCATAGGGCTCGCGTTCTCCAGCCATTGGGGAACGCCGGGCACATCGAAAAAGGGTACTGAAGGGAAAGGCCTGTGAACTTTTTCATAAAGAGACCAATCTTCGCCATTGCCATTGCCCTCGCCATGGTTCTGGTGGGTGCAATATCCTTTCTGGTCCTGCCCATAGCACAATACCCTCCCCTGGCCCCGCCCCAGATCAAGGTGTCCACCCAGTATATCGGGGCGAGCGCCGACGTTGTGGCCAAGACGGTCACAAAGCCCCTGGAGGAGAAGATAAACGGGGCCGGTGGCATGATCTACATGTCTTCAACCAGCACCAACAACGGAGACTCCTCCATAGTGATAACCTTCGAGGTGGGATTTGACCCCAACACCGCCCAGATGGACGTGCTGACCAGAAGTAATCAGGCAATGGCCGAGCTTCCCGCAGAGGTGAAACAGGTGGGTTTAATCATCAATAAACAGTCCACCAACATGCTGCTGGCCGTCAACCTCATCTCTCCCAAGGGCACCTATGACGCCCGTTTCCTGCAGAACTACGCAGACATCCACATCACAGATGCCCTGTCGAGAATCCCAGGGGTGGCCAGCGTGATGAACATGGCCCTTCAAAAATACGCCATAAGGATATGGCTCGACCCCGAGAAACTGAGCAGTTTCGGGCTTACAGCGGCAGACGTGAGGGATGCTATCAAAGAGCAGAACCGCCAGGTGGCTGCTGGAAAGATTGGAGCTCCTCCTGCTCCATCCTACCAGGTGTTCCAGTACCAGCTAACCACCGAGGGACGTCTAAGCCAGGTCTCTGACTTCGAAAACATAATCATCAGGGCCAACCCTGACGGCTCCATTGTGCGCATAAAAGACGTGGCAGATGTGGAGCTTGGGGGAGAGACCTACGACTGGGACACCAAGCTGAACGGAAGGCCCACCGCCACCCTTATCGTTTACCAGTTGCCCGATGCCAACGGCCTGCAGATCAAGAAGCAGGTGGTTAAGATAATGAACCGTCTCTCAAAGGACTTTCCTGACGACGTGAAGTGGACCATGCGCTACGACACTACCGAGTTCATTGCCGAGTCCATGAAAGAGGTGGTGCACACCCTCTTAGAGGCCATCGTGCTGGTGGTGCTGGTGGTTTACATCTTTTTGCAGAACTTTGGCTCGGTGATAATTCCCACTCTGGCCATACCTGTATCCATCGTAGGCACCTTCGCATTCATGAAGATATTCGGGTTCTCCCTGAACGCCCTGAGCATGTTAGGTCTCGTTCTTGCCGTTGCGTTGGTGGTGGACGACGCCATCGTGGTGGTGGAGAACGTGATGAGAAAGATAGAAGAGGGCGACACCCGCTCTATGCCCGAGATAACCGCAGAGGCCATGAACGAGGTTAGAGGACCGGTTATCGCCACCAGCCTTGTGCTGCTGGTGGTGTTCGTGCCCGTGGCCTTCATTCCCGGCATGACGGGATTACTCTACAACCAGTTTGCCCTCACCATCGCCTTTTCGGTGGCCATATCCAGTTTCAACGCCCTTACCCTAAGCCCTGCGCTGTGCACCATAATGCTCAACCACAAGTCTGCTAACACCAACAGGTTCTTCCAGGCGTTCAACCACGGCTTCGATAGGCTGTCAGACGCCTACGGTGAGCTGATAAAGCGCATGGCAAAGATGTGGCACGTCTCCATGATAGTCTTCGCGGCACTCTGCGCCTTCACGGTCTTTCTATTCACAATAACCCCAACAGGATTCGTTCCAGAGGAGGATCAGGGTTACATACTGGCCATGGCCCAGTTGCCCCCTGGTTCCACCATCGAGCGCACCAAGTCGGTGATGGCAAAGGTGAGCAAGATGGCCCTGGAGACGCCGGGGATATCAGACGTGATCGTGGTTTCGGGCTACAACCTGGTGGACAGCGTTAAGCAGCCCTACGCGGGGTTTGCCTTCATCATGATGAAGCCCTGGTCAGAGAGAAAAGACCCCGAGACCAAGCTGCCCGCAATAATGAAGGCCCTTCAGGCCAAGGTGAACGAGATACCAGGGGCATACGTGCTGGTCAGCAATGCCCCTGCCATTCCCGGCCTGGGTTCCACCGGGGGCTTCAAGATGCAGCTTCTGGACCTTAACGGGCAGGGGCTGAACGCCTTATCGAAGGTGGCAGACAACTTCGTGGCCCAGGCGCAGAAGAGGCCTGAGCTTGCCGGGGTTTACACCACCTTCAAGGCCAATGTGCCCATGAGGTTCATAGAGGTGGACCGTAACAAGGCCAAGACCAGAAGGGTGAGGCTTAGCGACTTGTTCGACACCCTGCAGATGAACCTTGGCTCGCTCTACGTCAACGATTTTAACCGATACGGAAAATCCTACCGGGTTTACATCCAGGCGAAGCCCGATGCCCGCTCCATCGAGTCAGACGTTATGAAGCTGAAGGTTAGAAACGCAGACGGCAACATGATAGACATGGGTTCGTTCATAAGGATACACCCCAGGCTGGGGCCCTACACAATCTCGCACTACAACCTCTACAACAGCATAGCGGTGAACGGCGCCAGTGCTCCTGGTTACAGCACCGGGCAGGCCATAAAGGCCATGGAAGAGGTGGCAAAAGAGACCCTTCCCGAGGGATTCGACTTTGAGTGGACAGAGGTCACCTACCAGCAGCTCAAGGCGGGGAATATGGCCCCGATAATCTTCGGTCTGGCACTTGTGATGATATTCCTGGTACTGGCTGCCCAGTACGAGAGCTGGTCTATGCCCATAATGGTCCTTCTAGGAGTTCCTCTGGGCCTGCTGGGTGCCGTGGGCTCCCTGCTACTTAGAGGAATGGTGCTCGACGTTTACGCCCAGATAGGCCTGGTTATGCTCATAGGGCTTACGGCCAAGAACGCCATTCTCATAGTGGAGTTTGCCGCCCAGGAGAGGGAGAGTGGCAAGAGCGTTCTTGACTCTGCGGTGAACGCCGCCCGCCTCAGGCTAAGGCCCATATTGATGACGGCCTTTGC
>CAZQJB010000177.1:0-3124 GCA_964593115.1 uncultured Aquificales bacterium | reverse complement strand
GCAGTCGTTTAGGGTTATGCCGCCTATTCCCTGTATCACCACCCGTAGCCTGTGCTCCTTTCCCGAGAGCCACTCCACGTCGTAAAGCTCAAGTCCCTTGTCACGAAGTATGGGCTCCACCAGTGCCCTCACCCGTTTCTCTATCTCTTCGGACCTCTCCATTGCTTAACACCCCACCAAAAATGAGAGGGGCCTCGCTGCCCCTCTTACCAGTCGCCTCTTACGGCTATAATATGGCACGCCAAGGGATAATGTTCAAGGGTATGGCCGTTCTGGATGGAACTGGTTCTCAGGCCTTGGGTGTCACTATCATGGCACCGCTGGACCAGGGCGAGGAGAAGGGTATGAACTCTTTCACCTTCATGCCGGCACCTTCTGCCAGTGATGCGTACTCCTCTTTGCTGTAAACCCCTCCCTCTTCCGTCGCCACCAGCATGTTGATGGAGAACAGGTGGGGAAATGGGTCTTGGTTATCCATGAGAAAGTCCACGATCACCACCTCTCCGTAAGGGGCAAGGGCCTTTTTTGCCGTCTCTAATATCTTTGCTATCCCCTCTTTCCCAAAAGAGTGGCAGATGTGACCTAACACCACCGATGAGTAACCCTCTCCCCACGGGACCTCGAACAGGTTCCCCTTGATGAAGGAGTAGCGGTCTGAGAGCCCCAGTCTCTCGATTGTGGGTATTGCCGCATCTTCTACCACTGGTGGCAGGTCGAGCACCGTTGCATCAAGGTTGGGGTGCTGCCTTAGCAGGGCAATGCTCCATACCCCCGAGCCCCCGGCAACGTCGAGCACACGCCCTGAAGGAGGGGTGTATCTTTCTGCAAGCTCTGTTGCAGGAAACCAGTTCACGGCGAAGAGCCCCCTTGCGAGGGTTGCGAAGAAAGAGGGCTCCCTCTTTCTATCCAGGGGCATGCCAGTGGCCACAACCTCTGGCAGCCTTATCCAGTTCTCTTGGAGCACCGTTGCGTGAGCGAAGAAGTCCCCGAGATAGAGAGGAGACGATGGAGAGAGAAGCGGGGCGTACTCCACAGAGAGCGCGAAGCGTCCCTTATCCGGGGTTAGTATTCCAAGGGCTGCCAATGCGTTAAGCAGCCTCTCTACACCGCGCCGGGAGAGGTTGAGGCCTTGGGCTATCTCTTCTGCCGATGCAGGCCTTTCCAATGCGGGGAAGAGGTTGAGCCTGGCGGCGGTGCCTATCACAGTGGGCGGGGCAAACCCGAAGAAGAGCTCTTGCAGCCTGAAAACCCCCTCTTTCAGGTGTGGCTGGTCGAGTATCTTATCTTTCTCTTCTTTCACCTCTGCCCCTTCTTATGCAGTTGCTGGGCCGTGGAGGCCATATTCGGCCCCCACGGTGGTTTTTTTCTCAGTTAAGGGAGTAGATCTGGTCTCCCAACAGCTCTACCCAGTTGGCCTTTAGCACCTGCAATGCCTGGTCTAACTGCTTCTCTACGCCTATGATCAGTACGGTTTTATCCCCTGTGCCCAAACAGGGGTAGAGGTAGTCAACGTTTATCCCCGCCTCTTTTAGTGGTCGCAGTATGGCGTTCAGCCCCCCTGGGTGGTTAGGGGTCTCTGCCGCCAGGACGTCTGCCACCTTCACCTTGTACCCCTTGCTCTCTAAAACGTTCTGTGCCTTTACGGGATCGTTCACCACCATTCTCACCACGCTGAAGTCGGAGGCGTCCACCACGCTTATGGCCACGATGTTTATGCCTTCCTCACCCAGCAGGGTGCTCACGTCAGAGAGCCTGCCGGGGACATTGGGGAGACTGACAGATAGCTGCTTCACAGGCATCACTTGTCTCCTTTCTCGTTCTCCAGGTATTGGTAACCGGCCTCTAAGGCCTTCTTGTTCACCTCGATCACCGAGGGTTTTGTCTTGAATATCTCCTTGCAGGCGTCCTTTGCGCCCTCTAAGGAGATCAGCTTGGACCTGTTGATGAAGGCTCCAAGCATCACCATGTTGGCCGACCTGTCGCTGCCCAGTTGCTCTGATATCCTGGTGGCTGGCACCTGGTAGATCTTTATGTCTCCCCTGATGGGAAGGGTGTCCACTAAGTCGCTGTTGATGAACAACATGCCCCCAGATTGCACCTGGTTCTGGAACCTGAGCAGAGAGGGCTTGTTCAGCACCACCGCTATGTCAGGCGAGGACGCAACGGGAGAGGCTATCTCTTCGTCTGATATGGCCACCACGCAGTTGGCAGTGCCTCCCCTCATCTCTGCACCGTAGCTGGGCAGGTAGGTTACGTGTTTATCCTCTTTCATGGCGGCGTAGGCAAAGGCGTATCCCATGAGCAGCACGCCCTGCCCCCCGAAGCCCGCGAATATGCTCTTAATCAACATCGCTCTTCTCCATGCCTACGTCCTTGAACACCCCAACGGGAAACTCTTTGACCACCTGCTTATCTATCCACTTTATGGCCTGCACGGGGGTCATCTTCCAGTTGGTGGGGCAGGGCGATAGTATCTCCACCACGCTGAATCCCAGGCCCGCCATCTGTGTCTCGAAGGCCTTTCTTATGGCCGCCTTGGCCTTTCTTATGGCCGCCGGTTTGTGAACCGCTGTTCTCGCGGCGTATGCGGTACCTGGAAGCTGGGCCAGTATCTCTGTGAACTTAAGTGTGTGTCCGTGGAACTTCGGGTCGCGTCCCCCGGGGGAGGTGGTGGTGGGCTGTCCCACCATGGTGGTGGGGGCCATCTGCCCGCCGGTCATTCCGTAAACCCCGTTGTTGATGAATATGCAGGTGATGCACTCCCCCCTGTTGGCGGAGTGGAAGGTCTCGGCGGTGCCTATTGCCGCCACGTCACCGTCTCCCTGGTAAGAGAAGACCAGCCGGTCGGGTAGCACCCGCTTTATTCCAGTTGCCACCGCCGTTCCCCTTCCGTGGGGTGCCTCTCCCATGTCTATGTCGAGGTAGTTGTAGGCCAGAACGGCGCATCCTGCTGGGGGAACCCCTATGGCCTTTCCCCTCATGCCCATCTCGTCTATCACCTCTGCCACCAACCTGTGGGCTATGCTATGCCCGCATCCCGGGCAGTAGTGGAAGGGAATGGGCTTCAGAACCGGTGTCTTTTCGAAAACCTTCTTCATTTTCAGCGAATCTCCTTCTGGTAGTA
>CAZQJB010000176.1:0-3148 GCA_964593115.1 uncultured Aquificales bacterium | reverse complement strand
GGGCTCAGAGAACTTTAGTATTTTGCCAGCGCTGTATCCCACCAGGTAAAAGGCAGAGACCTGCACCGCCATTATCCCCATCACCCTGGCCACCTCCCACGAGAGGGGGGTGGTTGAGGCGGCAACCGATGTGTTCAGCACTATCATGTAGAGCATACCTATCTTGGCCACAGACGAGAAAAGCGGTTTCACTTTCTCTGACTGCCAGTAGCGGTAGCACCAGACCGCTGCCACCGTGGGCAGCAGCACGGCTATGAAGAGGCGCACCGACAGGGCCAGCATGGGAACATGGCCTCCTCCTACCATGAGCCTGAGGGTTAGGGGGGCGGTAAGGGGCACCAGCAACACGTGAACACCCACAACCATCACCGCCAGGGCCACGTTGCCCCCGGTTATGCGGCTCCAGATTATGGTTGATATGGCGGCAGGGGCGGTGGCCACGCAAAGGTGGCCTATGATTAGCTCCAACTCCCTGCCCGGCGAGTAGAATAGGTGGGCCACCAGGTAGGCGATGGCTGGCAACGCCAGTAGCTGAAGCAGTATCCCCGCGGCTATGGGTGGGCCGTTCTCTCCTAACTCGAGAAAGTCAGAGAACTTCAACCCGAAGGTTGAACAGAACATGATGACGAAGAGGGCCGGGGTGGCCGAGCCCTTGTACGGGGGCAAGAACCCCTTGCACAGGTACCCCACCACGAAGGCAAGGGGAATGAGCAGTATGAGAAGAGACGAGAATCTCTTGTCTATGGCCTCTATCATTCAGAGGTGAACATCGAGGGGTCGCTAAGGCCTTCTAACAGGGCGGCCATGGCCTCTTTAGGGGCCCTGATGAAGGTGCCCTCTGCCCTGGCGCACAGCTTGCCATCTTCTCCTAACACCTCGCCCTGGGCTGTGAACACCCTGCCTCTCTTGGCCTCTTGCACCCTTCCCACCACCTGGTAGGTGCCCTGGTGCTCCACGGGCCTCTTGAACTCCACCTTGAGCTGGACGGTGAAGGTGTTCTGCCTGTGCCTTGCCGCTATTGCCCACCACATGGCCTCGTCGAGGAGGGTGGTGACAACCCCCCCGTGCACCACTCCCTTGAATCCCACGTGGGTCTTCTTGGGCAGGTAGGTGGCCACGACCTCTTCTCCCTTGTCAACGAACTTTAGGGCCACCCCGCAGGGGTTGTCTTGCCCGCAGCCAAAGCATCCGTGGTAGTATGGCAGTTGCGTTCTCATCTTACTCGAGCCAGTAGTTTGGTGCCTCTTTGGTGATTATCACGTCGTGCACGTGGCTCTCTCGCAGCCCCGAGGCGGTTATGCGCACGAAAGAGGCGTTCTTGCGCAGCTCCTCGATGGTGGCGGCTCCGCAGTAGCCCATGCCGGAGCGAAGCCCGCCCACGAGCTGGTAAACCATGTCGGCTAAGGGACCACGGTAGGGCACCCTTCCCTCGATGCCCTCGGGCACGAACTTGCTGCTCTCTTCGGTCTCTTCCTGGAAGTACCGGTCTTTGCTGCCCTGCTTCATGGCGTCTATTGAGCCCATGCCCCTGTAAACCTTGTAGCTGCGCCCCTGGTATAGCACTATCTCGCCGGGGCTCTCCTTTGTGCCGGCAAACAGGTTGCCTATCATCACCGCGTGGGCGCCGGCGGCTATGGCCTTCACTATGTCACCAGAGTACTTGATGCCCCCGTCGGCTATCAGGGGCACACCCGCGTCTTCTGCCACAGGGGCGCACCAGGATATGGCGGTTATCTGGGGCACGCCCACCCCGGCAACTATGCGGGTGGTGCAGATGGAGCCTGGGCCAACCCCCACCTTCACCGCGTCAGCACCGGCATCCACCAGCCTCTTTGCCCCGTCGGCTGTTGCCACGTTGCCTGCCACCACGTCCACCCCGGTTACGTGTGCCTTCACCTTTGCCACCGTCTCTATCACCCGCTTCGAGTTTCCATGGGCGGTGTCCACCACGATAAGGTCAACCCCGGCCTCTACCAGGGCGTCCACCCTGTCGATTGTCTCTTCGCCCACCCCCACGGCGGCACCGGCCCTCAGGCGCCCCAGGGCGTCCTTGGCGGAGTTGGGGTACTTTTTCACCTTTTCGATGTCCTTTATGGTGATAAGTCCCTTGAGCCTGTAGTCGTCGTCCACCACCAGCAGCTTCTCGATACGGTACTTGTGAAGAAGGGCCTTTGCCTCTTCAAGGGAGATGCCGTTGGGGCTCTCTTTCACGGTGATCAGGTTCTCTTTGGTCATAAGCTCTTGTATCTCTTTGTCGGTGTTGGTCTCGAACCTGAGGTCACGGTTGGTGAGTATGCCCACCAGCCTGTTCTCGTTGTCGGTGACCGGAACCCCCGAGATGCGGTACTGCTTCATTAGGGCAAGGGCGTCTCTCACCTTCTGGTTTGGCCTTACGGTGATGGGCCTCACTATCATGCCGCTCTCAGAGCGCTTCACCTTGTCCACCTCGGCGGCCTGTCTCTCTATGCTCATGTTCTTGTGTATGATGCCTATGCCGCCCTGCCGGGCCATGGCTATGGCGAAGTCGCTCTCTGTGACCGTGTCCATGGCGGCGCTGACCAAGGGAATGTTGAGCGAGATGTTTCTTGAGACCCTGGTGGAGACGCTCACCTCCCCCGGCAGCACCGCGGAGTGTGCCGGGAGCAGTATGACGTCGTCAAAGGTGAGCCCTTCTTCTACCCTCAAAGGTACTTCTCCACCAGCACCTGGGCTATCTGCACCGCGTTCAGGGCGGCCCCCTTCAGCAGGTTGTCTGCCACCACCCAGAATACAAGCCCGTTCTCTGTTGAGATGTCTTCTCTTATCCTGCCCACGTAGCATGGATCGGTGTATGCCGCCTCTATTGCCAGGGGATAGACGTTGTTGACCACATCGTCCACCACCACCACCCCGGGGGCGTTGCTGAGCAGCTCCCGGGCCTTCTCTGCCGTAAGCTTCTTCTCGGTCTCGATGGTGACCGCCTCTGAGTGGCTTCGATATATGGGCACCCTTACGCAGGTTGCGGTCACCTTGATCTCGGGGTCCCCCATTATCTTCTTTGTCTCGTTCACCATCTTCATCTCTTCTTTGGTGTAGCCGTTCTCTAAGAAGACGTCTATGTGAGGCAGGCAGTTGAAGGCTATGGGGTGGGGAAACACCTTGCACTGGG
>CAZQJB010000175.1:0-3197 GCA_964593115.1 uncultured Aquificales bacterium | reverse complement strand
ACATAGACCAAAGTGTCGTAAAGCGCAACTATCTTGCTTATTGATAAACCCAACAATCTATCTCGTTAGGCCAGGAAAAGTTCAGACGGCGCTTCTCATGCCCCGTATATCCTTAGGCGCGGAAGAGGGCCTCTCTTCACGCAAGGGTGATAGCTTCTTCTCTATCTCGTTCCAGGTCACCACGCAGTTCTTACCCTCCCGTGACTTGCCAGCGTACAGCGCCTTGTCCGCCTTGGATATTATAGAGTCCACATCGAGGCTCTCTATCTCCTCCCAGCTTGCCTGGGCAACACCGAAGGTGGCGGTAACCCTTTTGGGGATTCCAAAAGGAGTTGCCTCCACCAGACTTCTCAACCTTTCGGCCACCTCCACCGTGCTGGCAAGGTCGCTTCTTGGGCAAAGGATGACGAACTCCTCACCCCCGTAGCGGCCCACTATGTCAGACTCTCTGCTGTACTCCTTTATTATGGCCGCCGTCTCTCTAAGCACCCTGTCTCCGCTCTGGTGTCCCCAGGTGTCGTTGATAGACTTGAAGTTATCTATGTCAAGAATAACCATTGACAAGACCCCACCGTAGCGCTTTGCCGTCTTCAAGGCATGCTCTGCACTCTCAAGCCACCTGCGGCGATTGAATATCTGGGTCAGCTCGTCCAGCGAGGCCCTTTTTTCGAGATCACGATTCATCTCTATACGGCTGATGGTAGAACCGGCCATCTCGGCTAAAAGCTCCACTAGCAACAGGTCGTTCTCAGAGACACCGCGCCTGGTGTACTTTCTGTCTGCAGCCAACACACCATAGGCCTCTTTCTCTCCTGGTTTGAGTATGGGTACGATGACAAAGGCCTTGGTACGAAACCTGTCTATTTTGGAATAGGGGGGCTTTAAACGAAACTCCTCCGGGATGTAGTCATCCACAGAGAATATACAAGACTCCCCCTCTCTGCACACCAGCGCAAAGGCACCGGCCTCGTCAGAATAAGGCAGTTCAACATTTAGATCGCAAAAACCCCTCTCTGTACCATGACAATTGCTCACCACTAACCTGTCCCTATCACGCACAAGAATAAGTATCCTGTCGAAATCCAGGCCATATCTCACAGCCCTCATCAATTTGTGAAGCACCTGCTTCTCGTCTTTGGCCTTCCCTATCTCTACAGCCGAGTTGCTAATCTTGATCATGTTCTCTTTGAACTCCCTCTTTATCTCATTTGCGGAAGAGCTCAGCTGATCTATAACCATCTCCTGTTCCTCTATCTTTGCCTTTGCACCTCGCTCTTTATCTATTTTAACCGCTATAATCATACTAACCACCACGAATACCGCCACAGAAGCCAATGTCATATACAAGTATAACACTCCCCTGTAATAGGCCTCTTTGCCACTCAGACCCATGCTTATCTCTAAGATATACCAGCCTATCGGGGCAAGCATTCCCAGCATGAATCCTATGAGCACAAGCCTAAGGTAATGAGTTGAGCATTCTTTGATAAGCATAGATTCGCTATCATGACGACCGATATCAGGAAGAAGAGCACACCTTATACTATCTTCATGATCCGCTAACCATCGAACCATGAGAGGGCCTTTGCAGTCTCTCTTCTCCATTCTGCTGCTCCTCTTTTATCGTTATTATACCTGCCCTCTCCTCTTTTATGATTTCTCATTATCTCAAGTATAACCAATGTGCAATACCCTTATTTGAGAAAATTTATTTTTTGTTTATGGATATTTATTCTTAGGAGTTATATCGCCTTATGAGAAGTGAATATACTTTAACTACTCAAGCAAATAGATTTCCTATGACCCATCAAAGACACCATCAACTATTACAATAAGAACCGCTAAATAGACCTTGAAACCAACATATTGTGCTTATTCCACATGGCACACCAAATATGTTGATGTAGTTAAGAGGAGATAGGAACCAGCAGAAGACACCCGTTCAACCTGCATAGCACAGCTCAGCTCTGAAGAGAACAAACCTGCCAGAACGCGGCAGAAGCCGAGGCAACTTCACGGATCAGCTATGGCTCTGCCTAAGTTGGTGAAAATAGCCTATGGGTATGCCCTTCACCATTTACAAAAAGGGGGCTCTGAAGAGACCAATGCCATCAGTTCCTCCACCTGCATCATCTCTTCGGGGCCTCCGTACACAGAGAGGCAAACACCACCTTCTCCTCCGCATATCCCCCCTGCCGCCACAAGCTCTGCCACGGCCCCGGTGAGCAGAGAGATGGCCTCTATCTCGGTGAACACCTCTCCCGTCAATGGAAAGAGGCGCGGTCCCTCACCACCTGGCCTGTTCATCACACCTGCAAGGTGAAGGAGGTCGGTGTCCACCCTCTTCTCCAGGCCAACGGGAATTAGCAGACCCACCCGCCTTCCTGCCACGGCCTGCATGATAACCCCCACGGTACCCGCCCTTTCGTGGCCAATAAGAACACCTGCCTGGCGGCTGGATAGGTTCAAGGCATTGGCCCCCTTGACGATCAGGTCTCCCTCGGACAGCTCGTTCACCACGTCGAACACGGTCTTTTTCCTCAACCAGCGTCCCTTTGAGATCACCACATCACCGGGGAACTCCCCTGAAGGAAGCGAGGCACCGGCAGGAATGTTCACCCCCCTGAAGAACCTGTTGAAAGGAAAATCCTCTGTCTCCTCCCCGATCTTTTCCAACACCTCTACTGCAAGATAGGCATTGGTGGTGCCTGCAACTATCACCACTGTGCCCCCGGACAGGGCATCTTGCAACAGGGGATGCCTTGCCGCACCCTTGGCTATCAAGCGCTTTCCTGCGGCAGGTGTCAGAAAGAAGGTCTTCACGAAACCACCTGGCAAGTGGACATATCCTGAATCTCCGTAAATGGTGTTTCAACTGGAGCCAGCGGGCGGACTCGAACCGCCGACCTGCTGATTACGAATCAGCTGCTCTACCAACTGAGCTACGCTGGCCCTTTCAGTGGTGGTAACCTGTGTAGATTCAGGAATCCCTTATGTCAAGCGTGCTGGTCCCATCGCAAGGTACGGGCCAGGGTGAAGATACCCACCCACTGGGCCCCTTTTATCTTCAGCACCCTGGCGGCCTCGTCTGCAGTGGCGAGGGAGGTGGCGATGTCGTCCACAAGGACCAGCCTATTGCCCTTCACCGAAGAGAGAACCTCGAAGGCCCCTTTCACGTTCTTGCGCCTCTCTGCCAG
>CAZQJB010000174.1:0-3213 GCA_964593115.1 uncultured Aquificales bacterium | reverse complement strand
CGCCAAGATCGTGGTAGAGGTGGTCGATGACGAGGCTCACGTAGACCGTATCGGGTGCCCCTTCTGGCACGGGGATCTCGATCTCTTTGGACGTAAAGCTCTCCCCTGCATTGAGCCTTATGACACTTGCACCGCTTGCAAGGTTCCTGATCCCTTCGCCCAGCCTCTGGCTGTAAGTAGCGCTTGAGAGGATGTTTCCGTCTGGGTCAATGAGATACAGGTGGACATCTGGCGACGGCTGTTCACCTATTGCAGATATCACATCCAGGGAAGCGCCCCCTGTATTCTCTATACGGAACCGCACCTTGCCAGTGCCCCCTCGGACAAAGTCGTAGAGATTGAGATCAAGGCCTGGAACACCATCTATGCATTGGATCTCTGAGGTGCTCCTCAGTCTCACCTCATCGCCCTCTTGTGGGCTGATCACCGTATCTATGGTGAGGGCCTCTATGTCCTCAAGGTTGTTGTAGCCGCCTATGACTACTGGCACAACACTGGTGGATGTTGCATTGAGTGAGAAGGGAAGGGAATGGTGAACGATACCTTTTACAGTGACCTCGAGGGTAACATGTTCAATGGGGGTGTTCGATTCGTTGTTCACTACGAAGTTTACCTGGTTCATTAGGTTTCTCTTCAACAATGCCCCTTGTGCCAGGGAAACCGAGATGTCAGGCAAGAATATGGAATGGCCAGGGCTCCTTTCGTCATTGTTATCCACCTGGATGATGGAATAGTAGCGCTCCCCAGAGGTGTAGGCCTGGTCCTGGAACGAGGGATTCGTTAGAAGCTCCTCGCCGGTGGCCTTCACCCTTGCCCCCTCTGGGCCAATGAATACCTCGTAGCCCAGGATGCTTGCACCTCCCTGGCTCCAGGTAACCAGTGGTAGTCCGCCTTCCTCCTTGAACACATGGACGTTTTTAACGGGCACGAGCTCAAAGTTCAGGTATTCTGAAGGAGACACAGGGGACTCATTTCCGTACCTATCCACCGCAACCACTGCATAGTAGGGCTCGGTGGTGGATGGATGAGGATCAATGGCGCGGGTGTCTGTGATGCCCGACTGGACCAAAGTGGCATTGGCTGGTGAATCTATTGGCTCGTCAGACCTTAGAAGTGTAAACGTCAGCCCTTCTTCCACGGGCTCCTGGGTCCAGGTGGCGAGGATACCTTGCCCCGTTAAGGCGAGGGCGAGTTGGTTCGGTGCATCAGGGGGTGTCCTGTCGCTTGTGGCGCGAGCGACCGCGCTCTTTGCGCTAAGTGCCTCCTGGCCATTTGCGTGCCTTATGCTGGAGACAGAGTATTCGTAAATGCCGTCTTCCGATGGAAGGTCCGTGAACGTGGTGTCAAAGGTCCGTGAAATGGCGGTGAAGTTGGACCCACCTGCCGTCCTCCTGTATATCTCGTATCCATCTGCTCCATCTACAGAGAGCCAGGAAAGCTCTATCCTCCCCCTGCTCAGAGATTGGGCCCTCAGACCCACAGGTGTTGAAAGGGGCGGAAGATCTCCCTGATACACCTGAAACTCGTGGATTGGCGCGATCTTCGTGCTGTTGTTTTCGAGGTTGTCACTCGCCTTGTAAATAAAGGTGAGGGTCTCTGGCTGGTCAAGGCCCGCATCCCCTGGAAGCACAAAGCTTCCGCTCCATGCCTGGGCCTCCCCCTGGGCCACTCCCACTTTTTCTAATGCGATCTCTGCCTCCTCGGTGTGAGAGGCAGACAATGTGTAGGCAAGGTAGGGGAGGGTGCCACCCTTTACAGGCTCGTCAAGACCGAGCCTCACGTTGACAGTTACAGGGTTGCCTAGGTCATTTTTGATGGGGTCTCCAGGCGTCACTGCAAAGGATATCATATCAGGGCCTTTAGTGTCGAGGAGGATGGTTTCCCCGCTCGTCACTGTTGTCCCTCGGTTTCCAACGAGGTCCCTTGCAGAAAATACGGCATAGGCAGTGCCAGAAGGCGTGTTCTCGCCTATGGAGAATGTGCCTTCATAGGTGAGTGGCGCGGTCTGTGTAAGGGCCACGCTTATGGGCATGCCTCCAGACGGTGTGATGCTCAAAAACGGCGTCATCTCAAGTGGTTCACTTACCGTGAGCACTACATCCACATCTCCCTGGCTAACGGCCCCTGTCTGGGGGTCCACCAGGCCGTGGGGTGTGTATGCGATCTCGCACGTGGGCGGGGTGCGGTCTGAAACACCCCTTGAAAGCTCAGAGAGCACCCCCTCTGTGCCTGCAAGGTTCACTATGGTGACCCCGTAGTAGAAGGTCCCATCTCCCATTGGAAGGTCGTTGTAGCTTTTGGCAGTCACAGGGGATGAATTGACCTTCACGGCCACTTCAGGATCAGTGAATGGAAGGTTTGCCCTGTAGATGTTGTATCCCCTCACAGACTGGCCCGTAGGTGTGCTCCATGCAAGGTGCACAATGCCACCTGGCTGTGAAGATGCCACGAGATTGAGAGGCGCCTTTGGGATAGAGGTATCCAGTGTGACGAATACATGGTTGCTCTCTGGCCCTGTGCCGCCCCTGTTCTCGGACACCGCGAATATCTCGTTTCTCCCCTCTTCAAGGGTGATGGATGAAGAAAATCGCCCATTTTGATCCACAGTGATCCCTGGGCCCTGTAATGTGCCGTTTATAAAGATTTTTACAATAGTGCCCCTGTCAGAGGCACCCTCTATCTCGATCTCTTCCTGGTTCGTGATGGTGCCATTTGCAGGTTGACTGATACTTGGGGCACCAGGAGGCGCCATCTGTACGTTTACTGAATATGTAGCCTCACTGGACTTGTTAAAGGTGTCATATGCCTTTACCTTGAGCCCGTGGGCGCCGTCCTCTATCTCGTTTATGTCCATATCCCAGGTGTACCAGTTGGTCCCTGAATAGGCAGTGTGTTGAAGCACGCCATCTATGTAGAACTCCACCCTGCTGACACCAGATACGTCAGAGGCCTGGACATCAAAGCGCCCTGAACTGGTGATGGTGAATCCGTCTGCCAGGTCCTGGCCAGAAAAGCGTACCGCTGAGATCTCAGGGGCCTGGTTGTCGCCCGTTGGATTTATACCAGTGTGGAAAGTACTGTCACTGGAATAGCCGTAGTAGTCCACCACATCCTTCACGACTACCCTGAAGTGGTAGGTGGCATTGCTCTCAAGGTCCGCAAGATCCAGACAGTCTGAACTCCTTAGTTCTGTTGTCCATGGGCTTTGCCATG